>DASWER010000187.1:0-7476 GCA_036394655.1 Burkholderiales bacterium | reverse complement strand
AGGCTGATGTGAATGACGCTGCACCGGTGAAACCAGCTTGGCTTGCGCCTTGCCTATCCGGCCTAGCCCATCAGCAAGCTAGTGCAGCGTCCAGCAGGTATTAGGCTGCTAGAGCAAAACGCTCGTCGTTGGCGTTTGTGTATGTTCCAGAATGGATTTACGAGGTGATCTGGTCCTCGGCATGCCCTGCGCTGCTTCGATGCTCACGTCGAAACCAGGTCGCCCCCGGTTCACTACGCATTTTACGCTGGCTACCAGCCCTTGAGAACCAATTTGCCGATCATGGTTCCGGACTCGAGCTTCTCGTGCGCTTTGCGCAGGTTCGCCGCGTTGATCGGCGAGAGCGTCTGCTTCAGCGTGCCGTGCAACTTGCCGGCGTCGAGCCAGTCGGCGACGTGATTTAGCAGCTTGTGCTGCTCGATCATGTCGGGGGTCTTGAAACGCGCTCGCGTGAACATCAGCTCCCAGCATACGGTGGCGCTCTTCGAGCGCACCGCATCCATGGGGAGGGGCTTGGTGTTGCCGACGATGGCGACCAGGCTGCCCTGCGGCGCGACGAGCTCGGCCATCGCGGGCCAGTGTGCATCGAGGTCGCCGCTGAAATTGGCGATGTATTCGACCGGTTGCTTGACCTGTGCAACGAGGCTTTCGCGGTGATTGACCACCTCGTCGGCGCCTAGCTCCCTGCACCAGGCGACGGTGTCGGGCCTCGAGGCCGTCGCAATCACTCTTAGCCCCGCGAGCTTGGCCAGCTGGATGGCGATCGAGCCGACGCCGCCCGCGCCGCCGATGATCAGAATCGTCGCGCCGCGATGCTTGCCGTCACGGTCGATGTGCATCCGGTCGAAGAAACTCTCCCACGCGGTGATCGCGGTCAGCGGGATCGCGGCAGCCTGCGCGAAGTCCATGCTTTTCGGTTTACGGCCGACGATGCGCTCGTCGACCAGATGGAATTCGCTGTTGCAGCCTGGCCGCGTGACATCGCCGGCGTAATAGACCGCGTCGCCGGGTTTGAAGAGCGTGACCTGCGGGCCGACGGCCGCAACGGTGCCCGCGGCGTCCCAGCCGAGCACGCGCGGCGCGGGATGGGCCGTTTTTCGTTGTTTGGTGTCGACGGGATTGACCGACACGGCCTCGACTTTGACGAGCAGATCGCGACCGGTCGGTGATGGCGTGGGCAGCTCGATGTCGACGAGCGAGGCGATGTCGGTGCCGGTATGAGCAACGGCTTTCATAGATGCTCCAGGAGTTGCGAAGGATGCGAGATGACGGCATCGGCGTTCCAGGCGGCGGGGCCCGGATTGTCGGTGCCGTGGTAGCCGTATTCGACCGCCACGCAGCGCATGCCCGCGGCGCGCGCCGCCTGGATGTCGCGCAGGTCGTCGCCGACATAGAGGCAATCTCGCGGTGGGAGCTCCAGGCGTTCGGCCGCGAGCAAAAGCGGCGCCGGATGCGGCTTGAGATGCGGCGTCGAGTCGCCGCAGACCACGCAGGCGGGCGACACGCCCAGATCCTGCACCAGCGGCGCGGTGAAGCGCATGGCTTTGTTGGTGACGATGCCCCACGCGATGTCGCGCGCGCCAAGCTCCTCCACCAGCTCGACCATGCCGGGGAAGAGGCGCGTGTGCACGCACAGCGCCTGCGCGTAGCGCTCGAGGAATTCGTCGCGCATCGCGAGGTAGTCCGCGTGCTCCGGCGTCATGCCGAAGCCGATGCGCAGCAGGCCGCGCGCACCCATGGAGGCGTAAGGACGCACCGTCGCGGGCGCGAGGGGCGCCATGCTGCGCTGCACGCGCATGGCGTTGACCGCAGCCGCGAGGTCGGGCGCGGTGTCGGCCAACGTGCCGTCGAAATCGAACAGCGCAGCGCGCGCGGGTCGCCTGCTACTCACGCACGCAGCGCAGGAGATAGTTGACGTCGCAGTCGCGCTCGAGCCGGTAGCGGCGGCTGAGCGGGTTATAGGTCATGCCGATCAGCTCGGCGCTGTGCAGGCCGGCGTCGCGCGCCCAGCGCGACAGCTCCGAAGGCCTGATGAAGCGCAGGTAGTCATGCGTGCCGCGCGGCAGCAGGCGCAGCAGGTACTCGGCGCCGATCACCGCGAACAGATAGCTCTTCGGATTGCGATTGATGGTCGAGAAGAACACCTGGCCGCCCGGCCGCACCAGGCGGGCGCACGCGGCCACCATGGCTGCGGGCTCCGGCACGTGCTCGAGGAGCTCCATGCAGGTCACGACATCGAAAGCGCCGGCATGGCGCTCGGCGTAGTCGTCCACGGCTGCGAACTCGTAGCTGACCTGCGCCTTGCTCTGCTGCAGCATGTGCAGCTCGGCTACCCGGAGCGATTTTTCGGACAGGTCGATGCCCGTGACGGCTGCGCCGCGCCCGGCCATCGCCTCGGCGAGGATGCCGCCGCCGCAACCGACATCGAGCACGCGCTTGCCGGCGAGCGCGGCGCGCTGGTCGATCCAGTCCAGGCGCAGCGGATTGATTTCGTGCAGCGGACGGAACTCGCCCTGCGGATCCCACCAGCGATGCGCGAGCTGGCTGAACTTCTCGAGCTCTGCCGGGTCGGCGTTCACGGCCCATTGTCCCAAAAAAAAGCCCCGCCGAAGCGGGGCTTTGTTTCGCGACCTGGCGGCGTTACTTGGTGTTGCCGGCGCCGGGTTCGCTGGAGGAGCCGCTCGCCGATCCGGCGCTCGAGCCGCCCGAGGTGGCGCCGGCGCTCGCCGGTGCCGACGACGTGCTTGCGGTGGTCTCGCGGCTGCCGAGCAGTTCGGCGTCGACGCGACGGTCGGGTTGAAGGCAGGCGATCAGCTTCTGGTTCTTGTTGCTGTCGGGACCCATCTTGGCGCATTCGTTGCCGGTGATGGGCTCGCTCTTGCCCTTGCCCTCGACTTGCAGACGACTCGAGTCGACGCCTTTCTGCGCGAGGTAGTCGGCGACGGCCTGCGCGCGCTTCTCGGAGAGCTCCTGGTTGTACTCCTCGGAGCCGATGCGGTCGGCGTGACCGACGAGCACTACCCTTTCGACGTTTGCTCCCTGCGCGCTCTTCGCGAGCTCATCGAGCTTCTGCTGGCCGCTCGGCAGCAGCTCCGCCTTGTTGAACGGGAACAGGACGTCGGTCGAGAGCGTGATCTTCTCGATCACCACGGGTTCCGGCGCAGGCGCGGCAGCGATCGGCGCGGCCACAGGCTCAGGCGCCTGCGCGACCGGCGCCGGTGGTACCGACGCGCGCGGCACTGCATCGCACGGCGCGGCCGCCTTGTCGGGCGACCAGTCGGCGCCGGAGCGCCAGCACAGGCCATAGGGGTTGGTCGCCACGACGCCGGCGCCCGAGCCGACGTAGCCGCGCGAAGGCGGCGGGTTGGCGGTGGTCGCGGTGGCGCCCGCCGGTTGCGCCGCGGTTGCTTTCTGCGCGGGCGCGGTGTTGCTGTTCTGATAGGTCTGAGCATACGCACCGCCGGCCAGCGCGGCGATGAGCACTGCCAAAATTCGCTTCTCCATCCTCGTCTCCTTGTAGAAACGTCTCGAAATGCCCTGCCAGGTGGACTGGCTCGGCATGGTCCAGATGGAGCAGCAATTCACGTGCCGCAAAACAAAAACCCCGCCGAAGCGGGGTTCTGTTGGGCACGACGGACTATTGACGCTACTGGCGGCGGGTACCGATCACTTCGATCTCGACGCGGCGGTTCTTGGCGCGGCCTTCGCGGGTCTTGTTGTCCGCGACCGGCTGCTTCTCGCCCTTGCCCTCGGTGTAGATGCGGTTGGGCTCGATGCCCTTCGACACGAGGTAGGCCTTGACCGACTCGGCGCGGCGCACCGAGAGTTTCTGGTTATAGGCGTCGCTGCCGATCGAATCGGCATGGCCGATGGCGATCACCACCTCGAGGTTGATGCCGCGCACCTTGGCGGCGAGGTCGTCGAGCTTCGACTTGCCCTCCGGCTTGATCACCGACTTGTCGAAATCGAACAGCACGTCGGCGGCGAAGGTGACTTTCTCGGCTACCGGCTTCGGCTTCGGCGGCGCCGGCTTCACCTCTTGCACGGGCGTGGGCGCCGGTGCGGGTGCAGGTGCCGGCGCAGGTTTCGGCTCGGGTGCCGGCGCAGGCTTCGCGGCCTCCTCGGTAGCGCAGCCGGCCGCAAACGTCACGACGACGAGCGCGAGCATCAGTTTTCTCATCATTGTTCTCTCCCGTCTTCCCGAAAAACCGGTTTGTATCAAGGCCCTGCGAGAGGGCGGAGCGCATTCTGCCATATGGGCAATCGAGTGTCCAAACGAGAAAACGCAGGACTGCGCAATTTTCCCTCGGCGAGTTGCAGCTCACCGTCGATCCAGACATGCGTTACGTGCTCGCGACCTGCGGCGTAGACGAGATGAGACACGGCGTCGTAAAGGGGCGCGAGTTCCGGGCCGCGCAGTGCGACCGCGGCGAGGTCGGCGGCCTTGCCGGCGCGAATCGAGCCGATGCGCTCGCCCAGGCCGAGCGCCTGCGCGCCGCCGAGAGTCGCTGCGCGCAGCACGTCATGCGCCGGCATCGCCTGCGCATCCCCCGCGACGGCCTTGGCGAGCAGCGCCGCGGTGCGCATCTCCTGGAACATGTCGAGGCGGTTGTTGCTTGCAGCACCGTCGGTGCCCAGAGCGATGTTCACGCCCGCCTTGGCGAGCTTCGCCACCGGCGCAAATCCGCTCGCGAGCTTGAGGTTCGAGCTCGGGCAGTGCACCACCGAAGACGCGTGGTGTGCGAGCAGCGCGATCTCCTCGGCGTTGAGATGCACGGCGTGCACCGCGATCAGGTTCGGCCCGAGGAGATTCAGGCGCCGCAGCCGCTCGAGCGGCCGCACGCCGTGCTCGGCGAGCGAGCCTTGCACCTCGTGCTCGGTCTCGTGCACATGCATGTGCACCGGCAGATCGAGCTCGGCGGCGAGCACCGCCACCTGGCGCAGGCTCGCATCCGCGACCGTGTAAGGCGCATGCGGCGCGATGCAGAACGAAGCGAGCCGCTCGTCGCGGTAGCGATCGCGCACCTCGAGGCCCTTGCGCAGGTAATCCGCGGCATCGGCCGCGTACGCAGAAGGAAACTCGATCACGATGATGCCGTGCACCGAGCGCATGCCGGCCTCGAGCGCCGACTCGAGCGCGGCATCGGGGAAGAAATACATGTCGTTGAAGCAGGTGATGCCGCCGCGCAGCATCTCGGCGCACGCGGCGAGCGTGCCATCGCGCACGAACTGCGCGGAGACATGGCGCTTCTCCGCCGGCCAGATGTGCTCCTCGAGCCAGCGCATGAGCGGCAGGTCGTCGGCCAGCCCGCGCATCAGCGTCATTGCCGCATGCGTGTGCGCGTTGACCAGCCCGGGGATGAGCACGTGCTCGGGCAGATCGACCTGCTCGTAGCCGGGGAAGCGCTGGCGCGCCTCACCGGCGGGCAGCACCGCCTCGATGTTGCCGTCGCGCACCGCGACGGCGTGGTCCGTAAGCACGCTGCCTGCCGGCTCGACCGGCACGAGCCAGCGCGGCAGTACTAGGAAGCGGGTTCCTATCGCGGCGTGCCCTGGATTTCCACCACTACGCGCCGGTTCGGCGCGAGGCACGCGATCAGGGCCGCGCGCTCCTTCTGATCGGGGCAGGATTTCTCGGGCGTGGTCTTGCCGAAACCGAAGGTTTCGACCTGCGAGGCATCGGTGCCCTTGGAGACCAGGTAGGCACGCACCGCGTCGGCGCGCTTCTCGGACAGGCGCTGGTTGTACTGCGCTGAGCCGAGCCGGTCGGCATGTCCATTCACGTTGATATAGCGCACCTGGCCGAATTCCTTGAGCTTGGCGATCACTTCGGAGTCGAGCTTGCTTTTCGCCTGCTCGGTCAGCGCCGCCTTGTTGAACTCGAACAATTCGGTCGATGCGAGGTTGATCACCGCCGGCTTTTTCGGCTCGGGCTTCGCCACGGGCGCTGGTTTGATCTCCTGTGTCGCCGCCGGCGCAGGCGCCGGTGCGGGCGCCGGTTTCGCCTCGGGCGCGGGGGCCGGCTTGGGCGTCTCTTGCGTGGCACATGCGCCCAGCGCGAGCGCGAGCGAAGCAGTCAGGATCAGCGTTCTGGAATTCATTGCTCCCCCTTCTTTTTTGCATCGAGACCGGGCGCCATTTAAACACAGGCGCAAGCTCGCATACAAGGCGTTTTTACGAGGGAAAACCGTCGCTTGCGAGACATTTGGCGCGCCCGCGCATGATAAAATTCAAGCTCCCTTCGCATGGAATCCTTCGCCAAAGAAACCCTCCCGATTTCACTCGAGGAGGAGATGCGGCGCTCGTACCTCGATTACGCGATGAGCGTGATCGTGGGGCGCGCGCTACCCGATGTGCGCGACGGCCTGAAGCCGGTGCACCGCAGGGTGCTGTTCGCGATGCACGAGTCGAACAACGTCTGGAACCGGCCTTATGTGAAGTGCGCGCGCATCGTCGGCGAGGTGCTCGGCAAGTACCACCCGCACGGCGACTCGGCCACCTACGAGGCGCTGGTGCGCATGGCGCAGGATTTCTCGATGCGCTACACGCAGATCGACGGCCAGGGCAATTTCGGCTCGGTCGACGGCGACGCCGCAGCGGCGTATCGCTATACCGAGTGCCGCCTGGAGCGCATCGCCGGCGAGATGCTCGCCGACATCGAGGCCGAGACCGTCGACTTCGTGCCCAATTACGACGGCAAGGAACGCGAGCCGGTGGTGCTGCCCACGCGGGTGCCGAACCTGCTGGTCAACGGCTCCTCCGGCATCGCGGTGGGCATGGCCACCAATATCCCGCCGCACAACCTGAACGAAGTGGTCGATGCGGCGCTGCATGTGCTCGCCAATCCGAGCTGCGCCATCGAGGAAATCATCAAGCTGATGCCGGCGCCTGACTTTCCGACCGCGGGAATCATCTATGGCATCGCCGGCGCGCACGAGGGCTACCGCACCGGCCGCGGCCGCGTCGTGATGCGCGCGCGCACCCACTTCGAGGAGATCGGCAAGGGCGACCGCCAGGCGATCATCGTCGACGAGCTGCCCTACCAGGTGAACAAGAAGGCGCTGCTCGAGAAGATCGCCGAGCTCGTGACCGAGAAGCGGATCGAGGGCATTTCGGACATCCGCGACGAGTCGGACCGCACCGGGATGCGCGTGGTGATCGAGCTCAAGCGCGGCGAGATCCCCGAGGTGGCGCTCAACAACCTGTACAAGCAGACCCAGCTGCAGGACACCTTCGGCATCAATATGGTGGCGCTGGTCGACAACCAGCCGCGGCTGCTCGACCTGAAGTCGCTGCTCGAGGCGTTCATCTCGCACCGCCGCGAGGTGGTGACGCGCCGCACGGTGTTCGAGCTGAAGAAGGCGCGCGACCGCGGCCACATATTGGAAGGCCTGGCGGTCGCGCTCTCCAATGTCGACGAGGTCATCGAGCTGATCAAGAAGGCTCCTGCCCCGGCGGATGCCAAGATCGGTCTCA
>DASWER010000186.1:0-4824 GCA_036394655.1 Burkholderiales bacterium | reverse complement strand
GTTTTCACCGTCGATGTACCCGAGCTCGCGCAGGCCCTGGCGGAGTGCTTCGAAGCGGAAGTCGGAATTGTTCTGCGGCACGACCGGCGACAGATAGCCGATGACCGCGAGCTTGCGCTGCTGCGCGAACGAGCGCAGCGGGACCATTAGAGCGCTTGCTCCGAATGCGATGAGCAGCTGCCGGCGCGGATTCACGAGTTCTATACTGTACGCCGCTTGAAGCGCAGGGAGGTTCTCAAGTGGGGTGCAGCGCTCGCCGGTATTGCGGCGGCGGGGCGCTTGTGCGCGCAGGATGTCTCAGCCTGGCCGGGGCGGCCGGTGCGTCTGGTGATTCCGTTCACGCCGGGAGGTGCCACCGACTTCCAGGGCCGCATCCTGTGCGACGTGCTAACGCGCGCCTTCCGCCAGCAGTTCTACATCGACTACAAGCCCGGCGCCGGCAGCAACATCGGCGCCGCGGAAGTGGCGCGCAGCGCGCCCGACGGCTACACGCTCGGCTGGATCACCGTTGCTTCGCACGCGATCAATCCGACGCTCTATGCCAAGCTGCCCTTCGACCACATCCGCGATTTCGCGCCAGTGTCGATGATCGGCATGTTCCCGAACCTGCTGGTGGTGAACAACGCGCTGCCGGTTTACACGGTGGCCGATCTCATCGCGGTATTGAAGCGCGAGCCGGGCAAGTATGCGTTCGCCTCCTCGGGGCAGGGCACATCGCTGCATCTTTGCGGTGAGATGTTCAAGGTGATGACCGGCACCGACATGCTGCACATTCCCTACAAGGGAGGCGGCCCGGCGATCACCGACCTCATGGGCGGCGTGGTGCAGCTCAGCTTCGCCAACATGCCGACCGCGCTCGCGCAGGCGAAGTCGGGCAAGGTGCGTCCCATCGCGGTAACCTCCGCCGAGCGCTGGTTCACGGCGCCCGAGATCCCGACCGTCGCCGAAACGGTGCCGGGCTTCTTCGCGATGTCGTGGCATGCGGTCGCGTTCCCCGCCGGCACGCCGAGCGCGATCGTCGACAAACTCGCCGCCGCCATCCATCGCGCGCTGGCCACGTCCGAGATGCAGGAGCGCCTCGCGAGCGGCGGCTCGAAGGCGACGCCGATGTCGCCGCTCGAGCTTGCGAAATTCATCAGGAAAGACACCGAGCGCTGGGCGCCGGCGATCAGGGCTTCGGGAGCGCGAGTCGACTAAGAGTGCGTGTCTTCCGCCATCGAACGAGGCGGGATGCCGTCGACCGGCACCGGAAGGGCTTCCTGCTTCATCACGTACCGCAGCACGTAATCGAGCGTGTTCTTGCCGTAAGGCTTGGTGATGTAGCCGTCGGCGCCGAGCACCAGGCCTCGCGCGACGTTCTCGGACTCGGCCTTGGCGGTGACCATGATGATCGGCAGGTGCGTGTACGCCGGGTGCAGGCGCAGCGCGGCCAGCGCGTCGAAGCCATTGCCGTCGCGCAGCTCGATGTCGAGGAAGATCGCGTCCGGCAGGCCTTTCTCCAGGTTGCGGAACAGCGACTCCACGGAATCGGCGCATTGCACCGGGTAGCCCGCGTCGGTCAGCCGCAGAACCGCGAGCGCGAGCTGGTCCGGATCGTCCTCCACGACAAGCGCGAGCGTCTCGGCCGGCGTCTTGTTGGTCGCCGCCCGGTTTGCGATGCGCTCGGAGGAGACGTAGATGCCCAGACGCGTGAGCGAGATGTCGGCGAATGACACTTCGGGCTCGAGGTACTCCAGATCCTCGGCCTCGAGGGGGGGCGGTTCGGTCTTGCGGGCCAGCTCGGACAGGCTTTGCGGCGTCGCCGAGATCGACTCGATCAGCCGCAGCGCCTCGAATTCGGTGAGCCACTGGTCGACCACCGGGCCCGGAAAGCGCCCGAGGTAGCTGCGGATGACTTCGGGGTGCCCGGCGAAGTCGACCAGGCCGAGGATGCGACGGTAGTCGAGGGGCAGCCGGACGTTCTGGCGGCGCGCCCAGAGCGAGCGCCCTTCGGAGGTCAGCCGGTAGAACTTCTTCTCTTGGCTCAAGTGCTTGCCTCAGGCACGGAAAGATATGAGCCTAGTAAATGCCGGTGCCGTGAGGGTGTCTAGTGAAAATTCGTCGGCTTTTATCCTCCTGTCCGGACTTGCCAATAGATCATTCATGAGCTGTGCGTTTACGCACTTCCGCCCGGTGACGTTTATGCGGCTCCGTCAGACATTCGAATTTCGGCAGTTAGTCGCTATTCGGCGACGGCGCGAACGTGGCGGAAGTCACGCTGCGATGCATCGGCGCAGCGTCTGCCTACAGAAATTATTCGCCATGCAACATTCGCCCCGTACGATCGTCGCGTCCTTCATTCAACGAACGGAGCCACCATGTTGAAGAAACACGGTTCACTGTTTCTCTTGAGCAGCATGCTGCTCGCCTTGCCGCTCGCCGGTCTCGCGCAGTCCGAGACGCAGCTGGTCGACAAGTACACGACGTTTGCCGGCTCGGACGCGAACGCGAAGTCGCTGGTCACGGGGCTGCACGACGGCAGGGAAGTGAAGCTCACGAGCGGCAGCACGACGACCAGCTTCACGCCGCCGACCGGAAAGATGGGCAACGGCAACGTGAACATCGCGCTCGCGCTCGCCGATGCGAGCCTGAAGCAGCAGGGCATCACCAACCCGACGCCGGACCAGCTCAAGACGGCGCTTTCAGGCATCCTCCAGCAGCGCGCCGACGGCAAAGGCTGGGGGCAGATCGCGAACGCGATGGGCTTCAAGCTCGGCGACGTCATGCGCTCCGAGAAAGCCGACAAGGTGGCGCACGATCGCGGCGCCCGCGAGGAGCACGCAGAGCGTGCCGGGCGGGCGGAAAAGCCCGAACGCCCCGAAAGGCCGGAGCGTCCCGAGAAGCCCGAGCGCGGCGGCCGCTGAAGCAGGCGGCGGGGAGCAAGAACAATGAAGAAGCAATGGATGGCCGGCTGCGCCTTTGCGCTTGGCACGGGCGCGGCCTTCTTTTCTTACGGCGCCGACGGCGAGCTCAGCGCCGGGCTCGGCGTGAATTACAGCAGCGGCAAATACGGCACTTCGGCCGATACCCGGATCCTGTCGATTCCGCTTAGCGCGCGCTATGAGAGCGATCTCTGGACCCTCAAGCTCACGGTGCCGTACCTGAGCGTCACCGGACCGGCCAACGTCGTTCCGGGCGTCGGGCGCATCGACAGCTCAGGGCGCCCGCGGCGCAGGACCTTCGCCGGCACGACGACCGAATCGGGGCTCGGCGATACGGTGGCGAGCGCCACATACAAGGCCTACTACGACGCCGCGACCAAGCGCGGGCTCGATCTCACCGGCCGGCTGAAGCTTCCCACCGCCGAGGCGGACAAGGGGCTCGGAACCGGCTCGACCGACGAGTCAGTGCAAGTGGACGTCTACCAGACGTTCGAGCGGCTCACGCTCTTCGCCGACATCGGCTACACGTTCTTCGGCCATTCCGATTTCGTGCAGCTCGACAATGCGCTCAACTACGGCGTCGGGGTAAGCAGCAAGCTCACCTCGACCGACAGCGTCGGTGCGAGCCTGGACGGCCGCCAGCGCGTCACGCCCGGCGGCGCGGAGCAGCGCGAGCTCACCCTGTTCTGGAGTCGGCGCACCGAGCGCGCCACGAGAGTGCAGGCGTATTTCCTCATCGGACTCGCGAACGGCAGCCCCGACTGGGGGGCCGGCGCCTCGCTGCTGTACGGGTTCTAAACGCTAACCGGGGTCAGGCCCCGAGCTGTCGCGCGATGAATGCCTTGACCATCTCGTGGGCGCGATCGGTCTGCGGTCCGGGCTCGGCGACCCACTCGTGCTCGGACTTCTCGAAGACGTGGAACTGGCAGTCGCCGCCCGCGGCACGGTAGGTCGCGGCGAATTTCTCCTGCACCGCGGGCAGCACGTTGTCGTCGAGCTCGCCCTGCATGATGAGCAGCGGCCGCAGCGTCACGGCTTCGCGGCGCTCGAGGATCTGCTGCGGATTGCCCTCGTTGATCGATTCCCACGGATTGAAGTAGGTCTTGCTCGCCTTGATCAGGTTCTCGTTCTTCTTGCGCTCGGCCTGCTGCCAGCGCGCGTACGGGTCGCTGATCGGCGAGCGCGTCGCGACGTAGGCGATGCTGGCGTCGACGTTCGCGCCGGGCAGCGGGATCGAGTTGTAGCGCGCATCGCGCGGGCGCATCGCGAGGAGCTCGGCGATGTGGCCGCCGCTCGAGCTGCCGAGCACGCCGAGCGCGGAGGCATCGCCGTTCCAGCCCGCGGCTTTGGATTTCAGCCAGCGGATGCCGTAGTTCGCATCGAGCACGCTGGCCGGGTAGGGCGCCTCTCCGGCGAGCGTCATGTCGATCGCGACGACCAGCACGCCGCTCGCCGCCACCGCGCGGTCCATCGGCTCGTTGGCGAAGCGATCCTTTCTCGTCCAGGCGCCGCCGTGCAGGTCGAGCAGCGTCGGGAACGGCCCCGCGCCCGCAGTGGAAGATAGGGGCTGGTAGATGCGAGCCATCAGCTGGCGGCCGTGCTCGCTGCGGCGGAACGGCGCTTCGCTCACCTTGATGTCGAAGCGCGCCTTCGGATCGTAGGCGCTGCTTTTTGCTGCGGCGATGCCGGGAACGCTAAGGGCGGCCAATGCAGTCATCTCCTTGAGGAAAGTGCGGCGGGCGTCGCGTTGCTGGTCCATGTGGTCCTCCTGGAACGGATTGTAGGCTTACTCGATCACCCGGTCGGCGCGCAGGAGAATCGATCGCGGAATCTCGAGGCCCAGCGCCTTGGCGGTCCTGAGGTTGACGACCAGGTCGAACTTCGTCGGCTGCTCGATCGGCAA
>DASWER010000185.1:0-1542 GCA_036394655.1 Burkholderiales bacterium | reverse complement strand
AAGACGATGCTCGATGGGCTGCCCGTTTTGATGACCTGGCCGGTGGGCGTGAGCTTGCCGCTGCCCGCGTCGACGCGAAATACCACGATCGTGTCGCTGTCCATGTTCGCGGCATAGAGCAGCGCGCCCGAAGGCTCGATGGCGAAAAAGCGCGGCGTCTTGCCCTGCGTGGGCTCCCAGCCGACCGGGCTCAGCGTGCCGGTGTCCTCGACCGCGAAGATGGCGAGGCTGTCGTGCCCGCGGTTGGACGCATAGACGAAGCGGCCCGACGCCGCCACCACGATCTCGGAGGTGGTGCTGTGGCCCGTGAAGCTCGGCGGCAGCGTGGTGATCACCTGGAGCGGCGTGAGCGCGCCGCGCTCGCTGTCGAAGCGATAGGTCGTGAGCGTGGAATCGAGCTCGTTCAGGACATACACGACTGGCTTCGCCGGATGGAAGCTCGCGTGGCGCGGCCCGGCGCCCGGACGGCTCGCCACGGAAGGCGGCGAAGCCGGCACCAGCTTGCCGCTCGCGGCGTCGAGCGAGAACACGAACGTCGCGTCGAGGCCTTTGTCGGGCACGACGATGAAGCGCTCGCGCGGATCGAACACGACATCGTGCGGACGCGAGTTGGGCTGCTCGGTGCGATGCGGCCCTGGCTTTCCCGGCAGCGCCGGAAGATGGGCGACCGGCCCAAGCGAGCCGTCCGCGTTGATCGGCAGCAG
Organism: Burkholderiales bacterium; assembly: GCA_036394655.1. GTDB lineage: Bacteria > Pseudomonadota > Gammaproteobacteria > Burkholderiales > SG8-39 > SCGC-AG-212-J23. The sequence continues at coordinate 838 of DASWER010000185.1, read as the reverse complement.
GGCCACCGTGCCCGAGCCGTAGTTCGCGCAGATCAGGTACTTGTTATTCGCATCGACGCCGAGCCGCACGCCGTTCTTGCCTTTCGCGTCGTGCGTTCCCAGCGCACTAAGCTGTCCCGTCGCCTGGTCGACGCGAAATGCCGAGATCACCTCGCCGTCGCCGTGCGCCGAGTACAGAACGCGCTGCTGACGGTCGAACGTGAGCCACGACGGATTGTCGGTCGTCTTCACCAGCTGCGTTTGCGTCCAGGCGCCGCTGGCGGGATCGATGCGATGCACGCTGATGCCCTCGCCGCGGCCGTTGCGCTGCTTCGTGGTGTAGCAGCCGACATAGGCGAACTTCGGCAAAGGCCGGTTCGCCGTCGTCGAAGCGCATCCTCCCGCGGCGGCGACCGTGATGATGCTGGCGGTGCCGGCGATAAATTCGCGGCGGTTGATTTCCATGTGTGCCTCCCCAGGCGATGGCGTCGCCCATTCTAGGGGTCAGATCTTGCATCGATGCATGCATGTGCTAATCCAAGACCTGACCCCGGTCTAGATTTCGAGCGAGAGCTCGGGAATGTCGACCAGCGCGGTGCCCACCTCCATGAGGATGCGCTCGGGACTTTGATCAAGCTCCTCGGCGGTCCAGGCGCGCTCCGGTCTCGCGCGAGCTTCGATGTAGGCGCCGATGCGCGCCGAGCGGCGCACGACGCCGCGGCCGAACTCGCTGCGTAGACGCTCGTAGCGCGCCAGAGCCCCGTTCAAGTCTGTGGGAGTCAATTCGATCGAGCGTGCGAGGCTCATCGCATCGAGCGCCGCCTTGGTGACGCCCATGCCGACGTGTGGACGCGCGACG
>DASWER010000184.1:0-3774 GCA_036394655.1 Burkholderiales bacterium | reverse complement strand
GTGCGCGTGCGGCTGCCCGAATTCGTGGATGCAGAAACGGCGCGCGAGATTCGCGCTGCAGCCATCGAGGGGATCATGGAATGGGACGGTCATCCGTTCCCGCTGGTCATCGATACCGGCGATTTCACTTTCCGGTTCTGGGACATCGGTGTGGTGTGGACCCAGGGTTTGTACGGCGACCAGGCGGGTGTGCTGAACCAGCGAGGCACGGTCGACGGCAAGCGTTACGTGTACGGCGTCGATGGTCTGGCGGTCGTCGTTCCACCGATCGCGGGGGCAGGACCACTCCTGGGCGCAACAGCCAATCCCGCCGCATTGCTGGCGCAGGTCAAGGCGATCACCGCGGAGCGCGGCCCGGGTCAGGCGATGCTGACGCAGGTCAAGGCCGTTGCAATCCACGAAATGGGACATGCCCTGGGCCTCATGCACAGCGACTCGGAAGACGACATCATGTTCCCGCAATACCGCGCGGGCGTGACCAAGGTCCGCGCCTCGACGCGCGATCTGCGCACGGTCGATGCCCTGTATGCATTGCCGAACGGAGCGATGGTCGAATAGATAGGAGGATTGAAATGACGCTATGCCCAGTCGCCTTAGCAGTTGGCTGCAAGAAGTGTCCGGCGTTCACTGTCTGCCCCCTGAAGGGGGTCATCGGCGATTACAAAAAACCCGACGAAACGCAAACCAAGCCCGCCGGGAGCGCACCGGGCGGCGCAAAACGGGATGGGTAGGTCATCGGCTGCAAGGCTGATCGTTGTGTTGGCGGCGGTTGGCGCCATCTGCTCTGCTCCATCGGCGCGTTCGCAGTCCGCAACCCCCGGTTGCGTGAGCGATCGCTACGGCAACGTGCAGTGCCCGCCACCGGGCGGGACCTGCGTCAAAGACCTCGCCGGGGACATCAGTTGCTCTCCGCCCGATGGCGGCATCCTGATCGACCGCTATCAGGTGCCCGTTTGCGGCCCGGGACAATGCGTCACCGACATCAAGGGGGAGGTTTTCTGCTCGCGCATCCCGAAGGGGTCGGCTGCACTGGACCGGTACGGCGAGGCGGTCTGCACTGAAGGGTGCACTAAGGCTGCGGCGCAAGCGTGTACGACTCCATCCAAGTAAACCGTTGAAAGCCGCCGAATTCCCATGCGCCTCTCGGTCCTCGACCAGTCCCCGATCATCAACGGCCACGACGCGCGGCGCGCGATCGAGGAGACGCTGGCGCTCGCGCGGCGCGCGGATGAGCTGGGCTACACCCGCTACTGGCTCGCCGAGCATCACGCCATCGCCGCGCTCGGCGATCCGTGCCCGGAATTGCTGGCCGCGCGCCTGGGAGCCGAAACCCGGCGGATGAGGATCGGGACCGGCGGCGTGCTGCTGCCCTACTACAGCGCGTTCCGCGTCGCCGAGAGCTTCCGCATGCTGGAGGCGCTCTATCCGGGGCGCATCGACCTCGGCATCGGGCGCGCGCCCGGCGGCGATGCGCGCACCGCGCAGGCGGTCGCCGGCGGCGGCTTTCCCGACGCCTCGCAGTTCCCGGAGCAGATCTGGCAGCTGATCGGCCATCTCGACGGCACGCTGCCCGACGATCATCCATTCAAGCCGGTGCGCGTGCAGCCCGAATGCGCCGGCACGCCGGAGGTGTGGCTGCTCGGCTCGTCCGACTACAGCGGCGCCCTGGCGGCGCAGCTCGGACTGCCGTTCTCGTTCGCGCATTTCATCAATCCGCAGGGCGGCGATGCGGTGGCACGCGCTTATCGGCAGCAATTCAAGCCCGGGCGGGAGAAAGCGCCCCGCGTCATGGTGTGCACCTTCCTGATCTGCGCCGAAAGCGACGCCGAGGCCGAGCGGCTTGCGGCGCCGATCGATCTGCGCCGCCTGCACATGGCACTGAACCTGGACTCGCCGGTGCCCACCGACGAGCAAGCGGCGCGGCACCGCTATAGCACCGAGGAGCGCCGTTACGTGATGGGCCAGCGGCCACGCGCGATTATCGGCAGCCCCGCCACCTGCCGCAACGCGCTCGAGGAGATGGCGCAGCGCTATGCCGCCGACGAGGTGATGGTGCTGACGATCACCGGCAGCTACGACACGCGCCGGCGCTCCTACGAGCTACTGATGGGCGCCTTCCAGTAGCTTCACTACCGCCGTGTGCCCGCTCGCGGCGGCGTAGTCGCGCGGCGTAAGTCCTTCGCGGTTCCTGGCGTTCGGCTCTTTGGTCTGCGGCAGGAGCAGCCGCACCATCGCGGCTTCACCGTTATGCGCGGCGGCGTGCAGCGCAAGATTGCCCTTGGCGTCGCGCGCGTTGGCGTCGGCGCGCTGGCGCAGCAGCGTGCGCGCCACCGCGACATTGCCTTCGAGCGCGGCCCAGAAGAGCGGCGACTCGCCGGCGTTGTTCAGCGCGCGTGGATCGGCGCCCGCGGCTATGAGCCGCGTGGCGAACCAGGCGTCTTTCGGGAACGCGGCATAGTGCAATACCGTCTCGCCGCTTTCGGTGCGAACCGTGATATCCGCGCCGCTTGTCAGGAGTTGCTCGACAAGCTTTCGTTCACCTTTCTCCACCGCCTGGTGCAGTGCACTCTCGCCTGCGCAGGCGATGGCCAGGTAACCCGCCAGCAACAAGGCGGCTGGCATGCAGAGCGAAACGTGCCCAAGTCGTTGAATAAGTACCTCGCGTAAGTGAATTGTGACACGGCGGTGTTCTTGACTTCACCGCAGTTGCGGGACTAGGCTCGTCACGTTGTAGACCCTCATCCCTTCACATCAGGTTAGGAGTTCTCATGAACGTCTGGGCAAAAACAATCTGCCGTCTGTTGATCGCGATGATGATCTGGATGCCATACCAGATCGCCACTGCCGGAATGATCGGCACCGATCAGGTCGTTACCTCAAGCCCGCAAGCCGACCGCACCACGGTGCTCAACTTCCTGAACCGCGGCGACGTCACGAGCCAGCTGCAGACGCTCGGCATCGACCCGGCGACGGCCAAAGACCGCGTCGGCGCGATGAGCGACCAGGAAGTGCAATCGCTCGCCGGCCAGATCAGCGCCATGCCGGCAGGTGGCACATCCACCGGCGCCGCGGTGCTGCTGATCATCCTGATCGCCGCCGCAGTGTGGTGGTTCTGGCAGCGCTAAGCAGGCTGGGCCGCAAGGCCTTCGAAAACGCCCGCGTCGCCGCGGGCGTTTTTGTTTTGTCGTGGCTCTGCGGCTGCGCCAGCCTCGCGCCGCAGAGCGCGACGCTGCGCGAGACGCTGCCGCAAGAGCTGCACGAGCGCGTCGAGCTGAAGAGCGTGCCGTTCTTCCCGCAGCGTGAATACCAGTGCGGCCCCGCGGCGCTCGCCACGCTGCTCGCCACCTACGGCGCGAAGGTGACGCCGGAGGAGCTGGTGTCGCAGGTCTATCTCCCCGAGCGCAAGGGCAGCCTGCAGATCGAGATGCTCGCCGCCGCGCGCCGCCACGGCATGGTCTCCTACCAGCTCGCGCCGCGCTTCGACGATCTGCTGCGTGAGATCGCCGCCGGCAATCCGGTGATCGTGCTGCAGAACTTCGGCCTGCGCGACGGCTGGCACTACGCCGTGGCGATGGGCTACGACTACGACTGGGGCAAGCTGTACCTGCGCTCGGGCGAGACCGAGCGCCAGGTGCTGCCCTTCGCGATCCACGAGTTCCTCTGGATGCGCAGCGGCTACTGGGCGATGGTGGCGCTGCCGCCCGATCGCATCCCGGCCACCGCGGACGAATCGCGCTGGCTCGCCGCGGTGGCGGCGCTCGAGCGCGCCGGCGG
>DASWER010000183.1:0-2365 GCA_036394655.1 Burkholderiales bacterium | reverse complement strand
GCGCAAGCCCGATGAAGCGCTGAACACCTATACCTGGCGCCGCATCATGGATCCCGCGGTGCCGGTGCACGCGATCGTCGCGGAGAAAGAAGGCGCTGGCGTCATCGGCATCGCCAACTACCTGATCCACGAGCACACGCTCGGCATGACGCCGGCGTGCTATCTCGGCGATCTGTTCGTCGATCCCAGGGAGCGCGCCGGCGGCGTCGGGCAAGAGCTGATCGATTGGCTCGTGCGGGAGATGAAAGCCCAGGGCTGGTGCCGGCTCTACTGGCACACGCGAAACACCAACTATCGCGCGCGCGGCCTCTACGACAAGTTCACCAAGCACAGCGACTTCGTGCGCTACACCGTCTACCCCACGTAATTCGGCGCTGGGGGCTAGGGACTGGGGCACCGGCATACAGGGGCCGTATGCCGCGTCGAGGTGGGGAGGACCGGGTAAAGCCCCAGCCACCAGCCCGCAGCGCCGGGAGTTGCTACGCCAAAAACCGCACCACGACGAACGCGACGCCGCCGACCGCTGCGCCGGTGGCGATCGCGGCAACCGCGGTGAAGGCGAGGTCGACGAGGACCTGGCGCGTGGTGACGTTGAGCTTCGGCTCCATGGCTTCTTCTGTCTTGGCTGTTTCCATGAATGCCATTGCACCAGCCGATTGCGACCGCGCGACGACCGGGTGCTGGCAGAGCGCCGATCAATAGTGGCAAAGCGCGGGCACTGCGCCTCGGGCGCCACCGGGAGCGATATATTGGGCGCCATGGCACGCACTGTGGCGATCGTCGAGGACGACGCGGCGATCCGCGCAAACTACGCCGACATGCTGAAGAAGCACGGCTACCAGGTGAGCGCGTACGCCGATCGCAAGTCGGCGGCGGAGGGCTTTCGCACCAAGCTGCCGGACCTCGCGCTGCTCGACATCGGCCTGGGCGACGAGCTCGACGGCGGCTTCACGCTATGCCGCGAGCTGCGCGCGATGTCGGCGGCGCTGCCGATCATTTTCCTCACGGCGCGCGAGAGCGATTTCGACATGGTCTCGGGCCTGCGCATGGGCGCCGACGACTACCTCACCAAGGACGCGGGCCTGCCGCAGCTGCTCGCGCGCATCAGCGCGCTGTTTCGCCGCGCCGATCTCTTGCGCGAGCCGCCGGCAAGCGAAGAAACCCTCGAGCGCGGGCCGCTCAAGCTCGACATGAAGCGCTTCCAGGCCTCGTGGCGCGACGCCGCGGTCGATCTCACGCTCACCGAATTCTGGCTGGTGCACTCGCTTGCGCGCTTCCCCGGCCACGTCAAGGACCGCGAGCAGCTGATGCGCGATGCGCACATCGTGGTCGACGACGCGACCATCACCTCGCACGTGAAGCGCATCCGGCGCAAGTTCCAGGTGGTCGACGCCGCGTTCGCCGCAATCGATGCGGTGTACGGCATGGGGTACCGCTGGTCCGCGTGAGCCTGCGGGTCAAGCTGGTCCTGGTGGCGCTGGTGCTCGCCGTGATTCCCGCCGTCGGCTACGTGCACGTCAAGCAGATGGAAGCGCTGCTGCGCGACGGCCAGGAGCAGGCGCTGCTCGCCACCGCGCGCGCCATCGCCACCGCGCTGCACGACCGGCCGCAGCTGCTCGAGCTGCGCGCCGGCCAGCCCGCCTCGGGCGAGATGGAGCTGATCCTGAAAAGCCTGGGACGCGCCGAGTCGCGCATCTGGATCGTCGACCAGCACCAGCGCCTGCTCGCACTGGTGGGCGACCTGAAGAAAACCGCCCGGCAGGATGCGCCCGCCGATCTGTCCAGCCGGCTGATTCGCCCCATCGCCTCGCTGGTGCTGGAGCGCCCGACAGAAGACTTCGACGACGCGCTGCCCGAGCAGGAGATCGCGAACGGCGCCGTGGCGGTGAGCGCGCTCGCGGGGGTGCCCACCCGGCGCTGGCGGCAATCGCCCGATTCGCGCGCCGTGATCCTCTCGGCATCGCATCCGGTATGGGCGGGAGACGAAGTGATCGCCGCGGTGGTCGCCGAGGAGACGACCAACGCCACGCGCTCGGTCTACAACCGCGCGATGGAGCAGGTGGTCGCGGTGACGCTGGTCGCGTTTCTCGCCGGCGCGCTCACCCTGCTCGCGTTCGCCTCGCGCCTGTCGACGCGGCTCCTGCGCCTGCGCGACGAGGCCGAGGCGGCGATCGACTCGCAGGGGCGCGTGCGAAAGCTGATCCACGGCTCCGCCGCGGGCGATGAGATCGGCGACCTGTCGCGCAGCTTCTCCACCGTGCTCGAGCGCCTCGCGCAGTACAACACCTACCTCGAGAACATGGCCGGCCGCCTTTCGCACGAGCTGCGCACGCCGATCGCGGTGGTGCGCTCTTCATTGGAAAAT
>DASWER010000182.1:0-1987 GCA_036394655.1 Burkholderiales bacterium | reverse complement strand
CACGCGCGGGCTGACCATCGCGCGCTGCAACGAGACCATCGGCTGCCGCTTCATGAACAACGGCGAGCTGGTGTTCGAGGACATGCGCGTGCCGAAAGACCATCTGCTGGTCGAAGGCGACGCGCTCGGCAAGGCCGGCATTTATTTTCGCCCCGGCAAGATCATCCAGGCGGCGAAGAACCTCGGCGTCGGCATGTCGGCGTACGAGCGCACCGCGGACTATGTGCAGCACTACGTGCAGGGCGGCCGCATCCTGATCAAGCACCAGGCAGTGGCGCTGCGCCTGGCGGACATGGCGACACGCCTGTCCGCCGTGCGCGCGCTGGTGCGCGAGGCGGCGCAGGCAGTCGATGAGAGCGCGCCGGACGCCGACACGCTGTGCAACATGGCCAAGGTCTTTGCGTCGGAAGAGATCATGAAAGTGGCGAGCCACGCCATGGAGCTGCACGGCGGCAATGGGGCGATGCTCGACTTCGGCATCGAGAAGCTGTTCCGCGACGCCTTGATCTTCCTGCACATGGACGCCACCGCCGACATCTCGCGCTTCAAGATCGTGAAGTCGATGTTCCCGCAAACCGCCGGGGCCTACGCCGGCCCGGAGGCATAAACATGCGAGCTCTCATTGCCGCAGTACTCGTCCTCGCGGCCACGCAGGCGGCGGCGCAATCGTTTCCGTCCAGGCCGGTGCGCATCATCGTGCCGTTCACGCCCGGCAGCGTCACCGACATCATGGCGCGCAGCGTGAGCGAGCGGCTCGCCGCGGCGCTCGGGCAGCCGGTGGTGATCGAGAATCGCCCGGGCGCGGGCGGCACCATCGGCACCGCGGCGGTCGCCAAGGCGCCGCCCGACGGCTATACGCTCGCGGTGGTGTCTGCCGGTTATGCGGTCGCGCCGGTGATCTACGACAACCTGCCCTACGATTCGGCGCGCGATCTCGCCGGCGTGATCCCGCTGGCCAACCTGCCGAGCGTGCTGTTCGTCTCGCCGGCGCTCGGCGTGAAGTCAGTGCGCGAGCTCGTCGCCCAGGCGAAGGCGAAACCCGGCGCGCTCAACTTCCCTTCCGCCGGCGTCGGCAGCGCGTCGCACGTCAGCGCCGAGAAGTTCCGCATCGCGACCGGCATCGACGTGGTGCACGTGCCGCTGAAAGGCGCGCCGGAGATGGTGACCGAGACGCTTGCGGGGCGCACGCAGTTCGGCCTGGTCGGCATTTCCGCGGTGCTGCCGCAGGTGCGCGAAGGCCGGCTTCTTGCGCTGGCGGTCAGCAGCGAGCAGCGCGCCGCTGCGCTGCCCGAAGTGCCCACCATGGCCGAGGCCGGCGTGCCCGCCGCGCAGTTCGATTTCTGGATCGGCATGCTGGCGCCGGCGCAGACGCCGCGCGCCATCGTCCAGCGTATCCACACCGAAGTGGCGCGAGCGCTCGGCGAGCCCGAGGTGCGCGAGCGCCTTTCGAAGCTCGGCGCCGAGCCGATGCCGATGAGCCCTGAAGCGTTCGACGCCTATATGCGCAAGCAGCTCGTGGAGCTGGGCGGCATGCTGCGCGCCGCCGGCGTGAAAGGTAACTAGGTCTTCCAGCCGTTGGCGGTGATGTCGAAGGCGATGCCGTCGGGGTCGTGGTACTTCACTTCGTAGAAGCCGGTGCCCTCGGCCGGCTCGCCCATCCAGTGCTCGCCGCCGGCCGCTTCGATCGCCTCGCGCGTCGCTGCGAGGTCCTCGACGATGAAGCCGAAGTGATGCACGCCGACGAAGTCGCGGCCGCGCTTGCCGGCGTACTCCTCCTTGCGATAGTGCAGCAACGCCACGTTGATGACGCCGTCGGAGAGATAGACGCCATGAGCGCCGTCCCAGTCGGTGCTGCCGACGCGCTGCAGGCCGAAGGCCTGCATGTAGAACGCGGCGGCCTTCTCCGGGTCGGGGACGGTGATCGCGATGTGTCGCAGCTTGGCCATGGAAGCCCCTAACGGATGGCGACGCGCGCCGTGTTGACGCC
>DASWER010000181.1:0-1746 GCA_036394655.1 Burkholderiales bacterium | reverse complement strand
TTCCAGATGTACGCAGCGACCGACGGGCGCTTCAACCGCGAGCACTTCTTCAACAAGTACCCGGAGCTCACCGAGCTGATCTCCGACATGAGCGACGCGGACATCGACCACCTGCGCCGCGGCGGCCACGACCCGGTGAAGATCTACGCCGCGTATCGCGCTGCGCTCGAGCACAAGGGCCAGCCCACTGTGATCCTCGCCCAGACCAAGAAGGGCTACGGCATGGGGAACTGGGGCCAGGGCAAGATGGGCACGCACCAGCAGAAAAAGCTCGACGACGACGCGCTGCGCGAATTTCGCGACCGATTCTCGGTGCCGCTTTCGGACGACGATGTGGCTCAGCTGCGCTTCCTGCATCCGGGGCCGGAGAGCGCCGAGCTCAAATATCTGCACGCGCGCCGCCAGGCGCTCGGCGGCTACCTGCCCGTGCGCAGCGTGGCGGCGCAGAAGCTCGCCGTGCCTGCATTGAGCTCGAGCGAGCGCAGCCAGTCGACCACCATGGCCTTCGTTCAGCTGCTGTCGCAGCTCATGAAGGACGAGGCCGTCGGCAAGCGTGTTGTGCCGATCGTCGCCGACGAAGCGCGCACCTTCGGCATGCAGACCTTGTTCCGCCAGTTCGGCATCTACTCTTCCGTCGGGCAGCTCTACAACCCCGAGGACCAGGACGAGCTCTTGTATTACCGCGAGGCGAAGGACGGCCAGATCCTCGAGGAGGGCATCACCGAGGCCGGCGCGCTCTCGTCCTGGCTCGCCGCGGCCACGTCGTATTCATCGCACGGCACGCCGATGCTGCCGTTCTACATCTACTACTCGATGTTCGGCTTCCAGCGCGTCGGTGACCTGATCTGGGCGGCGGCCGATTCGCGCGCGCGCGGTTTCCTGATCGGCGGCACCGCGGGACGCACCACGCTCGCCGGCGAAGGACTTCAGCACCAGGATGGCTCATCGCATCTCGCGGCGAGCACGATTCCCAATTGCCGCGCTTACGACCCCTGCTTCGGCTACGAGCTCGCCGCCATCATCGAGGACGGCGCGCGCAGCATGCTCGAGCGGCAGGACGATGTGTTCTATTACGTCACCGTGGCGAACGAAAACTATCCGCAGCCGGTCGCGCCGGCGGGAGTGGGCGAGGGCATCCTGCGCGGCATGTACCGGCTGCGCGAGGGCGCACAGCTGCAGCTCCTCGGCTCCGGGCCGATCCTGCGCGAGGTCGTTGCCGCCGCCGAGCTGGTGGAGAAGGACTGGAAAATCTCAGCCGGCGTGTGGAGCGTGACCTCGTTCACCGAGCTGCGCCGCGACGGCATGCAGGCCGAGCGCGCGCGGCGCTTCGGCGGCAAGGCAGCGAGCTGGGTGGAGCAGTGCCTCGGCCCGACGAAGGGGCCAATCGTCGCGGCGAGCGACTACGTGCGAGCAGTGGCGGATCTCATCCGGCCGTACGTGCCTGGCAAGTATGTGGCGCTCGGCACGGATGGCTTCGGCCGCAGCGACACACGCGCCGCGCTGCGCGCCTTCTTCGAAGTCGACGCGAAGCACATCTGTATCGCCGCACTTGCGGCGCTCGATGCGAAGCTAGCCGCCCGAGCCCTGGACCGGTATGGGATCGACTCCGTGCTGCGGCCCCCCTGGGAGCGGTAGGGGGCCGGCATCCGGGTGCGGCGCCGGGCGCGGCGCGCTGCGCAGCTCGGCATCGCGCTCGCGCGCCTGCGCGCCACGTTGGTCGAGCCGCGGCACAACCGCCGAGCGGTC
>DASWER010000180.1:0-6559 GCA_036394655.1 Burkholderiales bacterium | reverse complement strand
GTGGTCAAGCGCGTCATCCCCGAAGGCAAGACCATGTGCTCGCTCTGCTCGCGGCTGCGCCGCGGCGCGCTGTATCGCGCGGCGACGGAGGTTGGCGCCACCAAGCTCGCCCTGGGTCACCATCGCGACGACATCCTGGCCACGTTCTTCCTCAATCTCTTCCACGGTGGCCAGCTGAAGGCCATGCCGCCGAAGCTGCGCTCGGACGACGGCAAGCACGTGGTGATCCGGCCGCTCGCCTACGTCGCCGAGGACGACCTCGCCGCCTACGCGGAGCAGAAAGCGTTTCCCATCATCCCGTGCACACTGTGCGGCTCGCAGGACAACCTGCAGCGCAAGCTCGTCGGCCAGATGCTCGCGGAATGGGAAAAGCGCCATCCCGGCCGCATCGAATCGATCCTGCGCTCGCTCGGCGAGGTGCGGCCTTCGCATCTGCTCGACCGCAAGCTTTTCGATTTTTCGGCGCTGAAATGAAGAAGCCCACCGTCCTCGAGCTCAGGCGCAGCAAAAGCGCTCGGCTCGCGATGCTCACCGCCTACGATTTCCCGACGGCCAAGCTGGTGGCCGAAGCGGGCATCGAGCTGATTCTCGTCGGCGACTCGCTCGGCATGGTGGTGCTCGGCTACGACTCGACCGTGCCGGTCACTATGGACGACATGGTGCATCACACGCGCGCCGCCCGGCGCGGTGCGCCGCAGGCCTTCCTGATCGCCGACTTGCCTTTTCTTTCCTATGGCACGGTCGACACGGCGCTCGCCAGCGCGGCGCGGCTGATGAAGCAAGCCGGCGCCGATTCGGTGAAGCTCGAGGGCGGCGTCGAGGTGGTGCCGATCGTCGAGGCGCTGGTGCGAGCCGGCGTTCCGGTGCTCGGCCACGTCGGACTCACGCCGCAGACCGCGTCGGCGCTCGGCGGCTACCGGCTGCAGGGCAAGGACGAGGAAACCGCACGGCGCGTGCTGGACGGCGCGCAGGCGCTCGAAGCCGCCGGCTGCTGGGGCGTGGTGCTCGAGCTGGTGCCGGCGTCGCTCGCGCAGCTGGTCACCGAGCGCGTCACGATTCCCACCATTGGTATCGGTGCCGGTGTGCACTGCGATGGGCAGGTCCTGGTGTTCCACGACCTGGTGGGCCTTTTCAGCGGGTTCACACCGACATTCGTGAAGCGCTACACGGAAGCTGGCGAGGCCATGCGCAATGCCGTGGCGCGCTACGCGGAGGAAGTGCGCAGCGGCGCCTTCCCGTCGGAAAGCCATAGCTTCGCGATCAAGGATGACGTGGTAAAGCGCTTGTATGGCAGCTAGGCGCCGCCATCGTTACACCGCATCGCCGCGGACGTGACGCCGACGGACCATGTTGCGGACAGGACTGTCGCATGGTCACGTCATAGTCCATCCCTAAAATGCATTCCATGAATCTGCGGCGCATCGCCCGGACCCTCAAATTCACGGCCCTCGCCGCTCTGACTAGTATTGCCGCCGCGCAGGCGCACGCCGCCGGCCTCGCGCCCGATCCGGCCACCACGCACGAGGCCGTGGTGCAGGTCTACGGTGCCCGCACGATGGGCGTGAAGGGCATCTTCGGCGTGCACACCTGGGTCGCTGTCAAGGCCACCAACGCGCTGTCGTGGACCGTCTACGAGATCATCGGCTGGCGGCTGCGCTGGTCCGACAGCGCGCTGGTAGTGCGCAATCGCGAGCCCGACGCGCAATGGTTCGGCTCCGACGCCGAGCTCTACGCCGACAAGCGCGGGCCTGGCGTTGACGCGCTGATCGCGCGCATCGACAAGGCGGCGCGCGACTATCCGTATTCGGCCACCTACACGCTCTGGCCGGGCCCGAACTCCAACACTTTCACCGCCTGGATCGCGCGCGCGGTGCCTGAGCTGCAGGTCGACCTGCCGGCGACGGCGGTGGGCAAGGACTACATCGGCAGCACCTTCCTCTCGACTGCGCCGAGCGGCAGCGGCTTCCAGGTCACGCTTGGCGGCCTGTTCGGCGTCGCGGCGGGACCGGTCGAGGGCTTCGAGCTCAATCTCCTGGGGCTCAATTTCGGCGTCAACGGCTCCGGCGTGAAGCTGCCGATGGTCGGCCGCGTCGGCCTGCCGCGCTTTTTCGAAGCCACCAAGCACTAATCCGGCTACTGCAGGTGCGGCCGGCTGAGCGTCATCGTGTTGCCGCTGCGCCGCATCTCGACCTGCTTGAGAAAGCTCATGCCGATGAGCACGAGCGGCAGCTGGTCGCTGCCGCCTTCCTGGATCGTGGCGGCCACGTTGGCGAGGGCGACCTCGCCCACCTGGACGCTGCCCAGGATCACCAGGTAGGAAATGATCTGGCCGTTGGCGGTGCGCTCGACCACGCGCTGCCCGCGCCGGAAATCGATGCCCAGGCGCTGCGCATGCTCGGCGTTCAGGCCGACGTAGCTCGCGCCGGTGTCGATCACCGCCATGAGCGGCACGCCGTTGAAGCGCGCCTGCGTCACGAAATGCCCGCGCGGGTCGGCGTAGAGCAGCGTCTCCGCGACGGTCGACTGCCCAAGACTCAGCGCGATCGCGCGGCCGCCGATCTCGAACACCGCCGAGGCGCCGTTGATCTCGCGCAGCTTCACGCCCTCCGGCGTGACCTCGCCCGGCCGCAGCGTCCTGATGGTGCGGCCATCGACGATCACCTGGACTTCGTTCGGTCGGATGCTCGTAACGTAGATCGTTGCCGCCCACGCATCCGCCGCGCTGAGCAGCGCAACGGCCAGCGCGAGGCTAGCTGGTCTTGACGTAACTCACCTCGAGGCAGACGTTGACCAACGCCTGGCGTTTCTCTTCCTTCACCACTTTCAATGCGCGCTCGAGCACCGGCATCAGCTCCTTCGGCTCGCTCACGCGCTCGCCGTGGCCGCCGCTCGCCTGGATCACGTGTTCGAAGCGCGGCGAAGGCTCGAGCGTCGCGAACGGCGGCTGTTTCATTTCCGCCGCATGCCCCTTGGGATAGGTGGAGAGCGTCGAGCGGTGCACCGCGGCCCAGCGCGCGTTGTTCGCGATGATGAAGAGCACCGGCAGATGCATCGCCTCGGACACGTAATGGCCGGCGGTGGGATTGCCGAACATGTAGGCACCGTCGCCGAGCGCGCAGATCACGGTCTTGTCCGGCGTGGCGAGCTTGGCGCCGAGCGCGGCGCCCAGGCCCCAGCCGAGCCCGCCCGCCGAGGCATTGCCGAAGTAGCGGCCGGGCTCCTTGATCGTCATCTCCTCGAGCACCGTCGGATATTCGTTGATCAGGATGGTGCGCTCGTCGATCAGCTTGTTGATGCACGCCGAGAGCCACTTGCCGGTGATGGCCTTGGGCATCGGCTCGACGCCGCCGCGCGCCTTGGCCCGGATCTCAGTGGATAGCTTGGTGACTACCTTGCGGCGCTCTTCGATCATCTTGACCGAGTTGGCCTGCTTCTGCGCGCTGCGCCAGAGCGTTTGCAGCGTCGGCGCCACCGCGCCGGTGAGCGCGACGTCGGTACGAAAGCCGCGCAGCGGGTAGCGCGCGAAGAGCGGGTCCGGGCCGATGTGGATCACCTTCGCGTCAGGCTTCGGCCCGCCTTCCTTCGGGATCCACGGCACGTCGCAATCGACCACCAGCACGACGTCGGCTTCCTTCAGCAGCGCATGCGGGTCCCAGCCGCAATGCATCGGATCCTCGGTCGACAGCGCAAGGAAGCGCGGCCGGTAATGGATCACCGGCACCGCAAGGGCGTGGCAGAGCTGCTCGATGGCGCGCGAGGACTCGACCGTGCGGCCGCCGTTCGCGGTGATGAGCAGCGGATGCTGGGCGTTGCCGAGCAGCTTCGCCGCCGCTTCGAGCGCTTCGGGATCGGCCGCGGGCGGCGTGGCCGGCGCGATGGTGGTGGTCTTTGCGGTATCCGTAGTGAAGGCGGCAGCGAGAATCTCCCGCGGCAGCGTCACGTACACCGGCCCCTGGGGCTCGCTCTTCGCGATGGCGAGCGCGCGATCGAGCACCGTCTCGACCTGCTCGGGATGGCGCAGCTCGTAGTCCCATTTCATGAACTCGCGCAGCATCCCGCCCTGGTCGAAATGCTCCTGCGCCCAGTGGATGTAGTTATTGCGCGCCGCGGGCAGCGCGCCCGACTCGGTGAGCGGCGTGCGGCCGGCGCTGAAGAGGATCGGCACGTTCTGGCGCGACGCGTTGATCAGCCCGTTCATCGAGTTGGCCGTGCCGACGCCGACGTGCACCATCATCGCCTGCGGGCGCCCGGTGATCATGGTGTAGCCGTGCGCCATCGCCACGCCCATGTTCTCGTGCGGCACGATGACGACCTGCGGCAGCTTCCAGCCGAGCTTCTGGCCCTTGGCATAGGCCTCGACGACCGGCGCGAAGTCGGTGCCGCCGTTGGCGAACAGATAGTCGACGCCACGCGAGGCGAGCAGCCCAATCCAGGCGTCGGCGGCTGTTTCCGGCTTGAACGTACCGGGCTCGGCTTTCAGCGCAGGCTCGATTCTCGGCGCAGCCGCGGCCTTCGCGGCCGGTTTTGCCACTGCGCTTCCAGGCTTGAGAGGGGCGGTGTCGCCCTTTGCCGCTGGCGCCGCGGGTTTCGACGCCGGGGTCTCCGGCTTGGCGTCCGGCTTGAGCGGCATGGTTTTTTCGAGGTCCATGCGGGCGATGTTACGCCGGCCTCCTTCGCAACGCTTCGGTCACCTGGTCGACGACCGCAGCCCAGTCGCCCTCGCTCGGTTGCCGGAAAAGTCGCATGGTCGGGTACCAGGGATTGTCGCTTCTGCGCAGGTGATATTTCCAATCCGGCGAATACGAGAGCAGCACCCAGGTCGGCAGTCCCATCGCTCCGGCGAGGTGCGCCACGGAGGTATCGACCGTAATGACCAGGTCGAGCAAGCTCGCCACCGCCGCGGTGTCCGAGAAGTCGCGCAGCTCCGAGCCGAGGTCGGTGATCTGCAGTCCCCTGGGCGCGCCGGCGAGCTCGGCGGCGGCTGCGCCTTTCTGCAGGCTATAGAGCTCAAGTTGCCTAAGCGCTGCCAGCGGAGCAAACGTGTCGAGGGTAAGCGAGCGCTTGCGGCTGCTGGGATTTTCCGGGTTCGTGGCCCAGGCCAGCCCGACCTTTAGCCGGCCTGGATCGCTTGAGATCCGGGAGCGCCAGGCGCTGACGCGGGCGGGGTCGGCACGTACGTAAGCGCCCGACCAGGGGATCGTCTCCAGCGTGGTGGCGAGGACGCGAGGCAGGGCGATGAACGGGATATGCGCGTCGAAAGCCGGCAGCGGCTCGCCCTGCGCCATGATTTGCGCCACGCCTTTCGCGGTGGCGAGCAGGGACTTGAGCTGCGGCTGGCATTCCAGCACTACGCTCGCGCCGCGCTCGGCGACCAGCGGCGCATAGCGCACGAACATCAGCGTGTCGCCGAGCCCAGTCTCGCCGTGCAGCAGGATCGTCTGGCCGGCGCGCGCCTCGCCCTGCCACACCGGCGCCACGAAGCGGCGCACCGGCGCGTTGTAGGCGTCGATCTTCCAGCGCCAGTCGTATTCCTTCCAGCCTTCGGCATAGTCGCCGCGTGCCAGCAGCACGAACGCCTTACCGAAGTGCGCTTCGGCGCGCTGCGGGTCGAGCGCGAGGGCGCGATCAAAGCTCGCCAGCGCCTCGTCGCTCCGGCCAAGGCCGTCGTACACGTAGGCGAGATTCTCGAATGCCGCGGCGTCCCGCGGATTTGCCGCGGTGTGGCGCAGATAGCCCTGGAGCGCGACCTCCAGCGCCTCAGGGTTGCGCGCGATGGCGGCGTAGTTCTGATTCGCCTGCGGCAGCGCGGGATCGATCTCGAGCGCCTTGCGATAGCAATCGAGCGCGGCGTCGAGCCGGCCCTGCAGGTGCAGCACCGCGCCGAGGTTGTTGTGCGCCCTGGCGTTGCGCGGATCGAGCCCGACCGCGGTGCGGTAGCTCGCCTCGGCCTCGGGATACCGGCCGGCGGCTTCCCACACCCGTCCCATGGCGTAGTGCGGCGGCGCCTCGCCTGGGCTTGCCGCCAGCGCGCGCCGCGCCCAGCTCAATCCCTCCTCGATGTCCCTGGCATCGGCCGCGACCGAGGCGAGGAGAAAAAGCGCTCGGGCGTCGCTCGGCGACGAGCGCAACAACTCGAGGCAGCAGCGCCGCGCCTCGTCTGTTGCGCCCTGCCGGTAGGCGTCTTCCGCGCGCCTGCGCAATTCGTCGCGCCCGCTGCCGAGCTTCGATTTAAGCCAGGCAATCACATCGAGCGCAGGCCATACAGCAGGGTAATGTTGATGCGCCGGTTGAGATAGCCCTCGCGAAAGCGCGGGCGGTCGGTGGCGTGAAACAGATCCGAATCGAAAATCACCGCGCGATTGGCGCGGTACGGCGCGCGCATCGGCTGGCCGCCGGCCGATTCCAGGTATTGAAGGATGGTCGCGGCATCGTGATTGAACTTGGCGAAGCCCCAATCCGCCGGCGCGTCCTGCGGCCAGACCAGCAGCCCGCCGCCCTCGCGCTCCAGGTTGGCGCTGTCGTCGGTGATCCAGAAATTGACGTTGACCGCGGCGGCGTC
>DASWER010000179.1:0-5600 GCA_036394655.1 Burkholderiales bacterium | reverse complement strand
GCCGCCAGCGCGAGGAGCGCGCTGCCGGCAAGCGCGGCAGGCACGATGTCGTAGCGGGTCACCATCAGCGGTCCTAGCGCCGGGAATACGGCAAGCCACAGCCACAACCCGCGGCTCATCCGGCAGCCGGCGCCGCGCCAGAGAAGCCAGGCGAACATCGCGTCGACGCCGAGCATGAAGAACACGACGATCGCGTAGTAATGCAGTACGGTCGGCACGCCCAGCCGCAGCGGCAGATCGAGCAGTGCCACCGCCGGCCATGGGTATTCCGGAAACGCGCCGGACGGCCCGCGCGCGTCGAGCTCCATCAGCCACTTCGTCGGCTCGGCCAGCAGCACAGCTTCTGGCCACAGCAGCGGCAGCAGGCCGGCGAGCCGCGTGGCGAGATACCAGAGCGCCGCTCGGGCTATTGGTTCACCGGCGACGCGGGATCGAGCAGCAGCCCCACGAGGTCCTTGATCTGCTCCGGCGTCAGCGTGCCCGAGGCGCCGAGGCGCGGCATCTGCGAGCACAGGTTGTAGGCTTTGGCGTTGTAGATCTTGCCGAAGACGTAGCGCTGCACCTCGGCGCTCGTGCCGCGCGTCTTGCCGAAGCCCTGCAGGCTCGGGCCGATCGTGCCGTAGGAGAGCTCCTTCGGCGAAAGCTGGTGGCAGTTGTAGCAGCTGCCGCCGGCGGCGTCGCCGGGCTTGTCGTTCCAGGTCATGCCGCGCCCGCTCTGCGCGATCGCCTCGCCGCGCTTCCAGTCGCCCATCAAACTGCCTTCCGGAAAGGCGATGGTCTTCATCTGGTCGGCTTCGAGCGCCTTCGCCACCTGCGCCGGCGGACGGTCGCGCGTCTCGGTGCACACGCGCTGCACGCCATCCTGGGCGAGGCGCTCCATCGTCGCCTGGCCACGCGGATGGAAGTCGCGCTGCATCTGCTTCTGCACGTCGGCGGGCGTCGGCTCGGCCAGCGCCGGCGCCGCGAATAAAGCGGCGAGGATCAGCGGGCGCGTCATCGTTTGTTCCCGGGCCCGCGGTAGGTCTCGCCGCGCGCCGTCACGGTCATGAAATGGATCAGCGCGACGGTGGTGTCGGAGCCGAAGTTCGGCTCGGGCGTGCGCATCTGCCGGTAGCAGTCGTTCATGCGCCACTGCAGCGTGATGAAACCGCTGGTCGAGAGGCGGTACGCGGGCCAGCTCGCGATCACCGGGCGGGCGAATTGCGGCTTGTAGAGCACCGGCAGGTCCTGCATGCGGATGCGCTTGCCTTCCTCGCCGTGGCAGCTCGCGCAGGAGAAGTCCCAGGCGCCGGCGCGCTGGAAGTAAAGGGCGCGGCCCAGCTCTATGCTTTGCTTTTCCTTCGGATGGGACACGCCCGGGTCGAGCTTCATGCCGCGCGACTGCGCGGCGATGTAGGCGGAGAGCGATTCCATCTCGGCGGGCCGGTCGGCGGTGCCGAAGACGCGCGCCGCGGCGTCCTTTTCGCTGCGACCCTGCAGCGTCGTCATGCAGTGGAGCAGCCGCGTCTCCAGGTCCATCACGCGGTCGGCGTCCTTAAAGTAGCGCGGCAGGCGCGCGTAGGCGCCCTTCAGCACGCCCGGGCCGCGTCCCAGGTCGCATTTTTCCAGGGAAACGTTGCTCGGCCCCTGCGGCCTCTTCCAGAGCTCCTCGCCGGCGAACTCGAACAGCTCGACCGGGCTGCCCTCGGCGATCATCTGCCGGTAGCGCTGGATCTCCTTGGCCGTGTCCTGCGCCTGCGCCGCCCCGGTCAGCGCCAGCGCAGCGAGCAATGCAATGGGTTTCACGCGACCGCGGATTCGGTGCTGTTCGAGTCGCCCTGGTTGTCGAGCCAGGCGACTTCGATCTTGTCGCCCTTGGCGCCGCCCTTGAGACGGAAGGAGAACACCGGGTTGCGCGATACCGCCTGGCTGATCTGCGCGTCGACCACGGTCTTGCCGTTCAGCTTGACGGTGAGATTCTGGATGAAATGCATCGGCACCAGCTTGCCGTCGGAGTCCTTGCGCTGCCCGGTCTCCATCGGGTGCGTCATCAGCACGCGCACCTCGGTGAAGCCTTGACCGAGTGTCGCGCGCATTTTCATGGGTCCTGCCATAGCGATGATCTCCTAGCCGCCGCAGCCGCCGATGGTGACCTTGACTTCCCGGGTCGCCACATAGTGCTTGCCGCCGGCTTCGGCAATCACGCGCACGTCCGAGGTCTCGCCCATCTTCACGTTGACCTTGACGAAGGGCAGGGCGTTCTCCTTGAAGTCGAAGCGGGCGATGAGCGGGAACGGGTTGTTGTCGATGACCACGATGAGCGCGGTGGTGCCCGGGACGTTGCTGGTGATCTCGATCGGCACCACGGCGCCGTTCTCCGCGATCTCCGGTGCATCGATCGTCACCTCCTTGCTCGGCGCGGCGTTGCCGATGCCCAGGCTCTTCAGCGCGTCGCCCGCGGTCTTGGCGCCGAAGGCGTCCTTGTTCCAGGCGGCGAGCGCCGCCAGCGGTCTGGCTATACAAATGACGAGCGCAGCGACCAGCGCCCTGCGGATACGGTTCATCGAGCTATTTTAACTGCGCGGCGGAAGACCCCGGAGCGGCCGCCGCTCTTTTCCTCGAGCCGCACATCGCACAGGGTCATGGCGCGATCGACTGCTTTCACCATGTCGTAGACGGTGAGCAGGCCGACCGCGGCACCGGTGAGCGCTTCCATCTCGACGCCGGTCGGGCCCCGGCACTCGACCCGCACCAGGATGCGGATCGCGGCTGGGCGCCGCTCGCGCACGAAATCGACTGCCACGCGCGTTAGTGGCAACGGGTGCGCCAGGGGAATCAGCTCGGCGGTGCGCTTGGCGGCCTGGATCGCCGCGAGCCGCGCCACGCCCAGCACGTCGCCCTTTTTGGCGGTCCCGGCGGCGATCATCCTGAGGGTCGCCGCCTGCATGGTGATGCGGCCCGAGGCCAGCGCGACCCTATGTGTACTGGGTTTGGTGCCGACATCCACCATATGGACTGCGCCGCGCGCATCGAAGTGGGTGAGCTTCTTCACGGAAGACGCCATGTCGGGCGATATCATAGCGGCATGCGTTTCATGGCCTGGCTCATGCTGGTGGCGGCGCTGGTCGCGCCGCGTGCCTTCGGCCAGTCGCTGCCCGACCTGGGCGGGCTCGGCGATGTCGCGCTGACGCCGCAGCTCGAGCGGCGCATCGGCGAGAGCATCGTGCGCGAGATCCGTTTTCGCGATCCCACCTACATCGACGATCCCGAGGTCACCGATTACCTGGCGGCGCTCGGCGCGCAGCTCACGCAGGCAAACCCGGGCGCCGCGCGCGTCGAGTTCGAGTTCTTTGCCATGCGCGACCACACGATCAACGCCTTCGCGCTGCCCGGCGGCTTCATCGGCGTGCATACCGGCCTGATCACCTCGGCGGAGACCGAGTCGGAGCTGGCCTCGGTGCTGGCGCATGAAATCGGCCACGTCACGCAGCGCCATATCGCGCGCATGCTGGTCCAGCAGCAGCAAATGCAGATCCCGGTGCTCGCCGGGCTCGCGGCGGCAATCCTGCTGGGGCGCGCGCGCCCCGACCTCGCCATCGGTGCCGCGGCCGCGGCGCAGGGCGGCGCGGTGCAGGCGGCGCTCGGCTACTCGCGAGACTTCGAACGCGAAGCCGACCGCATCGGCCTGCAGACGCTCGACAACGCGGGTTTCGACGCGCGCGCCATGCCGGCATTCTTCGAAAAGATGCAGCGCGGCACGCGCGTGAGCGATGACGGCACCATGCCGGGCTACCTGCGCAGCCACCCGGTCACCACCGAGCGCATTGCCGACGTGCAGAACAAGGCGGCCGGGCTGCCTTACCGCCAGCACCCGGATTCGCCGGAATTTCATTTCGTGCGCGCGAAGCTGCGCGCCGAGGCGGGCGAGCCGCGCGACGCGCTGGCGGGCTTCGAGTCGGCGCTGCGCGAGCGGCGCTATGTGAGCGAGGCGGCGGCACGCTATGGCCTGGTCTCGGCGCTGCTGCGCGTGCGGCGCAACGGCGAGGCGCAGGAAGAGTACCAGCGCTTGCGCGCCCTGGGCACCTCGAGCCCGATGATCGACTTGCTCGGCGCGCGCGTGAAGCAGGCTTCGGGCGACGTTGCCGGCGCCGCGGCGCTCCTCGCCCAGGCGCGCGAGCGCCATCCTTATTCGCGCTCCCTCAGTTACTCCTATATCGCCACGCTCCAGGAAGCGGGACAGAACGACGCCGCGCTCGGCGCGCTGCGCGATTCGCTCACGCGCTATCCGCGCGACGCCAGGCTCTACGGCATGCAGGCGAAGACCTATGCCGCGCTCGGCAAGCGCCTGCTGCAGCACCATGCGCAAGGCGAGGCTTATGCGCTGCAGGGCAGCCTGCCGGCGGCGATCGAGCAGCTGCAGCTCGCACGCTCGTCCGGCGATGGCGACTTCTACCAGCTGTCGGTGGTCGACGCGCGCCTCAAGGAGCTGCGCGCCCAGTACTCCGCGGAGCTGAAGGACGCGAAGCGCTAACCGCGGTTATTGCTTGCGCGCGGGTTCGTAGTACGCCTCGTACAGCAGGTCGAAGGTCTTCTCGGCTTCCGCCAGGAACTCCGGGACATTGGTCGAGCGCCGCTGGGCACCCTGCAGCAGCATCTGCACGCCCGCGGCCTCGGGCACGGCGCTGCCGCCCATCTCGAGGAAGTGCACGATGCTGCCGATCTTCGCGAGCGCCGGGTTGTCGCCGAGTTTCAGCTGCGCCAGCATCTCCTCGTAGGCGACGCGCGCGCCGCCGGCGGCGAAATGCGCGCCGTCGAAGGCGAAGCCGAGCGCGCCCGAAGGCAGCTCCTCGCCTTTATCGAGCCACGTCAGCGTCGCCTCCGGGTCGACGAAGCGCCGGATCAGCCAGGCGCAAGCCAGGCGATCGGCCCAGGGCGGACTGCGCGTCGCCCAGGCGCGGCGCGTCAGGCGCTCGCCGGCGTCCAGCGAGCTCTGCGTGCCGCTGAAAAGCAGCTTCTTCACCGCGGCGTCGGTTTCCGCCAGCGCACGCTCGGCGCGGCTGCGCGCCTCGGTGGGATAGAAGTCGAGCGCGGCGATCGCCTCGAATTCGCGGCGCTGCTTGTGCAGCACGCGCGAGATCGCGGCCGGGTCGGAATGGCCGAAGCCGACGCGCAGGCTCTCGACGGTCTTGATCAGATCCTCGTAGCGCGCCGAGCGGTCGAACAGGCGCTTCAGCTGCGCGTACTGCGCCGGCGCGGTGGCGCTCACCTGCAGCACCTGCGCCGTGCCGGCGCTCTTGCCGACATAGTCCGCGAGCGCCTCGAGCGCCTGGCGATTGGTCGTGGTATCGGGCAGCAGGTAGGCACCCTCGCGCATCACCGCGGCGCCGAGCGATTCCAGAGTGCGCAGCACGCGCATGCGCGCCGCCGGATCCTCCGTCGGCAGCTGCGTGATGGTGACGAGCCAGCTGTCCATGGCGCTGGCATCTTATACTGCGAGCCATGAACTTCGACAAAGAGCTCGATGCGCGCGGGCTCAACTGCCCGCTGCCGATCCTGCGCACCAAGAAGGCGCTCGCCGAGCTGCAGTCGGGGCAGGTGCTCAAGGTGCTCGCCACCGACCC
>DASWER010000178.1:0-2191 GCA_036394655.1 Burkholderiales bacterium | reverse complement strand
CTGCTGATTCTCGAGGCGATGAAGATGGAGCACACCATCACCGCGCCGGCGGACGGCACGGTGAAGGAGATCCACTATGCCGCCGGCGAGCAGGTGCTCGAAGGCGCCGAGCTGATCCGGCTGGAATAGCGTTGCAGTCGCCCTGCATCAAGGTCTGCCAGATGGATCCGCAGCACGGCCTGTGCCTCGGCTGCCGCCGCACGCTCGACGAGATCGCGCGCTGGAGCGCTATGAGCGAGGCGGAGCGCGAAGCGGTGCTGCGCCAGCTGCCGCAGCGGCATTCGGCAGACGAACCTTCTTGAGAAGCGCGTGCTCGATGACGTGCATCGCGACGTCGGCGGCCGTCTTCAGTACGCCGAAAATGACGACGCCTATGCCGGTCGGCGCAAACAGCGCCCCGCTCAGGATGATGGCGTGCATCGGCACGATGCGCCCGTAAGGCATGAACATGAGCATCCCGATGTTGGGCGTAGCTTGCCGATCGGCGGCGCGGTTGCGGCGATACGACCAGAGATGATTGAACGCGAAGCCAGCCACGCCGAGCGCGAGCGGCAAGCTCCACAGCGCCTCGCCACGCCGCAAGCCGATGATGAAGGCCAGATATACGACGTGAAAGATGCCGTAATGCAGAGCGAAGAAGCGCGCGGTCTGTCGCTTGAGCTGCGGCGTGGGCTCGACCGGGCGGTCGTTGATGGTGAAGTTCGCGGTCGAGAAATGGTCGAGGCTGAGGATGCGGAAGAAGTTCGCGATGCCGATGATCACGCTTTGCGCCCAGTACAGCGCGAGCAGCGAAGTCAGGCTCCAGTGCAGGGTGAGAGCGAGCACCAGCGCAATGGCGTTGGCCGCGACCAGCGACCATACGGAGCTGTCGCTGAAGTTCTCCCTCAGCCAGGCGCGCGGACGCTCAGATGTCGCTGAAGTCGCCATGCCTGCCTTTGCCCGAGGCGAAGCGCGCGGCGCCGGCGGCGCCGTCGATTTCGAAAGCGGGAAAGCCGTTGTACCACTCCTTGCGCATCGCCTCGCGGAGCGGCAGCGCTTGCTGCATGTAGGCCGAGCGCCGGTCGGCGCGCACGCAGGCCTGCGGAAAGCGCGCGATCTCGTGCGCCATGGCCTCGGCGAATTCGCGCGACTTGCCCTCGGGCACGACGTGCTCGCAGGCACCGATGCGCAGCGCCTCGTCCGCCGGCACCTTGCGCCCGGTGAGGATGATCTCCATCGCGCGTCCCATGCCGACGATGCGCGGCAGGCGCACGGTGCCGCCATCGATCAGCGGCACGCCCCAGCGCCGGCAGTAGACGCCGAAGTACGCCGACTTCTCCATCACGCGCAGGTCGCACCAGAGCGCGAGCTCGAAGCCGCCGGCGACCGCGGGACCCGCGACCGCGGCGATCACCGGCTTGTCGAGCTCGAGGCGCGTCGGCCCGAGCGGCCCGCGCGGGATGGCTTTGCGATCGTCGAGCGGATAGTCGATCTGGTGGAGCTGCTTCGCGTCCTGCACCATCGTCGCGCAGTACTTGAGGTCCCAGCCGGCGCAGAACGCACCGCCCTCGCCCCACAGGACCGCAACCGCTGCCTCGGGGTTCTTATCAAATTCCTGAAAAGCAGCCACCAGCGCATCGGCGCTTTCCGGATCCATGGCGTTGCGTGCCTCCGCGCGCGAATGGATCACCGTCCAGACTTTTCCTTTCTTCTCGATCCTCACCGTCATGGCCACCCCTAGCGTCGATTGGTACTTCGATTTCGTCTCGCCCTATTCCTACATTGCGCTGCACCGGCTCTGCGAATTGTCGCACCCGGTCACCTACAAGCCGGTGCTGTTCGCCGGTCTGCTGAATCACTGGGGACAGCAGGGCCCCGCCGAAATCCCGGCGAAGCGCCGCTGGACCTATCGCTGGTGCACCTGGTGGGCGAAACAGCTCGGCGTGCCGTTTCGCTTTCCGCCGGCGCATCCGTTCAACCCGCTGCCCCACCTGCGGCTCGCGCTGGCCTGCGACAGCAGGCCCGAGGCGGTCAAACGTATTTTCGAGTGGATCTGGATGAGCGGCGAGCCTGCAGACGACCCGGCGCGCTTCGGCGCACTCTGCAGCGAGCTCAAGGTCGATCCAGCACGCCTATCCGAGATGAAGGACGCGTTGCGGATGAATACCGAAGCGGCCGCGGCGCGCGGCGTGTTCGGCGTGCCGAGCTTGGT
>DASWER010000177.1:0-5393 GCA_036394655.1 Burkholderiales bacterium | reverse complement strand
CAAGGCCGACGCCATGGAAAAGCCCGGCACGATGGGCAAGATGGACAAAACGGACAAGATGGAGAAGCCGGGCGGGGCGATGCAGTAGCGCTCCTCGACCGCGAGGACATTCGCCGGGAAAATCGGATGCTGCAGATGCTCCTTGCCTTTTCGGCGGGTGTCCTCACCATTGCCGCGCCTTGCGTGTTGCCTATGGCGCCGATCGTCCTGGGGGCGTCGGTGGCGCAGTCCAGCCGATCGAGGCCGCTGTTCATCGCCCTTGGGTTTGCCGCCGCGTTCTCCAGCGCCGCGCTCCTGCTCGGCGCGTTCTCCGATGCACTGCCGCTTTCTCCCTCGCGGGTGCGTGATTTTGCTGCGTTGGCGCTTCTCGCGTTTGGGGTACTGATGCTTTGGACGCGCCCGATGCATGTAATCGGCGAGCGGATGGGAGGATTCCTCACCCGCGCGCACGACTTGTCGCGACGCGCAGGATCGGGCAACTGGGGCGGCTTCATACTGGGGAGCACGCTCGGTATTCTCTGGACGCCGTGCGCCGGGCCCGTTCTTGCGTCGATTCTGACGCTCGTTGCCACCGCCCGGAATCTCGGCTGGTCCGCGCTCCTTCTCACCTGCTATGCACTCGGCGCAGCTATTCCGATGCTTGCCATTGCGTACGGAGGGCGGTACGCGACGACGAAGATCCGGCGCATCGCGCCGCACGCACGCAGCATTCAGCAGGCGTTCGGCGTGCTCACCATCGCCATCGCGGTCGCAATGGCGCTCGAACTGGATACCCTGGCGACTGCTTGGCTTTCCAACTTCCTTCCCGAACCTCTTCTGACCCTATGAGACCTCCATACCTGCCTGCTAGACGTCGGGCGCTTGCCGCCCTGTCAGTTGCTTTCCTCGCGCCGCTTACCCGCGCCGCGGGCCAGGCGGATGCAACGAGCATTCTCTCCCGCTACGGCGCGGCACCCGAATTCCAGGGTATCGATACCTGGCTTAACTCCGGCCCGCTCACGATTGCCGGCTTGCGCGGAAATGTGGTCATGGTGCACGTCTGGACGCACGGATGCATCAATTGCATCCATACGCTGCCGCACGTTGTGCAATGGCACGAAAAGTACAGGGACCGCGGCTTGACCGTCGTCGGCATCCATACGCCCGAGTTCGCTTTTGAGCGGGACACCGGCAACGTCAAGCGGGCCGTCGAGCGGCATGGCATCCGCTACGCGGTCGGCCAGGACAACAAATTCGCCACCTGGAACGCGTACGGAAACCGGTATTGGCCGACCGCCTACCTCGTCGATCGTAGCGGCGAGCTCGTTTTCAAGCATGCCGGAGAAGGCTTGTATGAAGAGACGGAACGTACCATTCAGCTGCTCCTTGCTTGAGAGCACGGAGGGTTGGGCGACGTTTCCCTTCGAGCCATATCATCAGGACGGTGTTTACGCGGCGCGCATTCTGAACGGAGCTACGCCGGCCGACGTGCCGCGAAGAATCTCGGCCTGAATTATCTCGCCTGACTTTCGGTCGAAAGCGGACTGTTTACGATCAAGGATCTTTGCAGGGACTCGACAGTCCAACACCGAGCAAAACGGCGCAATAAGACTGGATAGTTTTTGCTGAGAGTGAAGTCGATCGCTTGCGCGAGTTAGAAGATTCCCTGATCTGGACTTCGAAATTCCCCGATACCTTCAAATAAATTCCCTGTTCCGAAAGCGTAATGCTGGACCGCTTGCATGGCGGGAAAGGGTTTCCTCGAGCGAAAACGCCACTTGATCTAAGTGGGGTTTGCGGTTATCGGCCGAAAAGTCCCTGTAAAAATCCCTGTTACAGGGAATTTCAGGCGAGACGAGTTCGCTCCAGACTGCCTCCACCGCCAACCCGTCATGTGCAAACCGGCTCGCTCTGCGGCCTTCGGAGAATGAGCCGAGCTTTGCCACCAGATGCGATCGTCGAAGTCCGGCTTTGATAACGGAGGCGGCTGCGGGCGTGGCACCAAAGCGGCGCAGTCCGCGCGCGACAGCGCAGCTTCTGCACCATTTCGTTGCCTTGCGGCTTGCGCGCTCGCAAGTTACCGTTAAGCGATGGTCGCCCGATTCGATATCGTGGTCAGGCGGGCGCGCCTGCGCCGCCGGCCCGGAGCATTGTGCGATATCGCCGTGGCGGGCGGTCGCATCGCCGCGGTTGGGCCGCGGCTCGAGGGCGCCGCGCCGGTGGAAATCGACGCGCGCGGCGGTCTCGCCACGGAATCATTCGTCAACCCGCACCTTCATCTCTGCAAGGTGTACACGCTCTCGATGATCGACGATGAGGCGGCGCGCGCCTACCAGAGCGGCGGCGACATGGGCCAGGCGATGAAGGGCATCGAGCTCGCCGCGCGCGTCAAGGAGAAGTACGCCGAAGGCTGGATCCTCGAGAACGCGCGCCGCGCGCTCGCGCTCGCTGCCCGCTACGGCACGACGCACGTGCGCGCGCTGATCGACGTCGACGGCAAGGCGAAGCTCGAGGGCATCAAGGCGGCGCTGCGCGCACGCGAAGAGTTTCGCGGCGTGGTGGACGTGCAGGTGGTCGCCTTCGCGCAGGACGGCATCGTGCGCGAGCCCGGCGCCGCCGGCTACATGCGCGAGGCGATGGCGCTGGGCGCCGACGTGGTCGGCGGCATCCCCTGGATCGAATACAGCGCGGCGGACATGTCGGCGCACATCGCCTTCTGCTTCGACCTTGCCGCCGAGCACGATGCCGACGTGTCGATGCTGGTGGATGACGCTGGCGACGCCGGCCTGCGCACGCTCGAGGAGATGGCGCTCGCTGCGATCGGGCGCGGCTGGCAGGGGCGCGTGCTGGCGCACCACGCGCGCGCGATGGCGCTTTACCCGTCGCCGTACCTCGCGCGGCTCACCGAGCTGATGAAGCGCGCCGGCCTGTCGCTGGTCAGCGACCCGCACACCGGCCCGCTGCACGCGCGGGTGAAGGAGCTGCTCGCCGGCGGCGCCAACGTCTGCCTGGGCCAGGACGACATCTCGGACGCCTACTATCCGTACGGCCGCAACAACATGCTCGAGGTCGCGTTCCTCGCCTCGCACCTGCTGTGGATGACCATGCGGCCGGAGATGGAGACGCTCTACGACATGGTCACCACCCGCGCGGCCGCAGCCATGGGCCTTACGCAACATGCGCTCGAGCCCGGCGCGCCGGCGAACCTGGTGGTGCTGGAAGCGCCGAACGTGCTGGAGGCATTGCGCGAGCATGCCGCGCCGCTCGCGGTGGTGAGCCATGGCCGCCTGGTCGATGCAGCGCGGATGAAGGCGCTCGCCGCCGCGTGAAGCCCGCGCCCTTCAAATACTTCGCCGCCGATTCGGCCGCCGCCGCCCTCGCGCTCAAGGCCGAGCACGGCGAGGACGCCCGTTTCCTCGCCGGCGGCCAAAGCCTCATCCCGGCCATGAATTTCCGTCTCGCCCAGCCCGCGGTGTTGATCGATATCAATCCTGCGCAGGACCTTTCTTATATAAAAACAGAAAGAGACGTACTGCGTATCGGCGCCCTCACGCGCAACCGTACGCTCGAGCGCGATCCGTTGGTCGCAAAACACTGCCCGCTGATCCGCGAGGCCGTCGTGCACGTCGCGCATCCGCAGATCCGCAACCGCGGCACGCTCGCCGGCAACCTGGCGCATGCCGATCCCGCCTCCGAGATGCCGGCGGTGATGCTCGCGCTCGGCGCCCGCATGAAGGCGCGCTCGGCGAAGGGCGAGCGCTGGATCGCGGCGCGGGACTTCTTCACTGGCGTGTTCTCCACCGCGCTTGCCGCCGACGAGCTGCTCGCAGAGATCGAGGTCCCGGCGCTGCCGCCGCGCACCGGCTGCGCGTTCCTCGAGGTGGCCCGCCGCCGCGGCGACTACGCCATGATGGGCGTGGCCGCCGTCGTCACCGACGGACGGAAGGTGCGCCTGGGCTACTGCAGCGCGGGCAGCACGCCGATGCTGGTCGAGAGCGACTCCCTGGATGTGGATGTGCAGGCAGGCATCGATCCGCTGGGCAGCGTGCACGCAAGCAAGGCCTATCAGCGTCACCTGGCAGGCGTTTTGACGCAGAGGGCTTTGCGCATCGCAGTTTCACGGTCATGAAAATCAGGACCACCGTCAACCACAGAGTCCATGAGCGCGAAGTGGAGCCGCGGCTGCAACTCGCCGACTTCCTGCGCCACGACCTCGGGCTCACCGGCACCCACGTCGGCTGCGAGCACGGCGTGTGCGGCGCGTGCACGGTGCTGTTCGACGGCCTGCCGGTGCGCTCGTGCCTGATGCTCGCGGTGCAGGCGGGCGGGCACGAGATCCATACCGTTGAAAGCCTGGCCGCGGCGCCTGACAAGCTCCATCCGCTCCAGGAAGCATTCCGCGCGTCGCACGCGCTGCAATGCGGCTTCTGCACGCCGGGCATTCTCATGACGATGAAGGCATTCCTGGAGGAGAACCCAGCGCCGACCGAGGAAGAGGTGCGCGAGGCGCTCTCCGGCAACCTGTGCCGCTGCACCGGCTACCAGAACATCGTCGATGCAGTAATGCTTGCATCGAAAAAATGACGACCCGTTCCTTCGGTGAAAGGATCAGGCGAAACGAAGACCCGCGCCTGCTCACCGGCCGGGCCCTGTTCGTCGACGACATAGAGTTGCCTGGCCTGCTGCACGCGACGTTTGTGCGCAGCCCGCATGCCCACGCGCGCATCCGCGGCATCGACACCGCGGCCGCGCGCGCCGTTCCCGGAGTGATCGCGGTGTACACCGCGGCCGATCTCGGCGATTACTGGAAGCCGGGGCCGCTTCTGGTGCCGCCGCCGCCGATCGAGGGCATCGTCTTCAACCAGCGCTGCCAGGTGCCGCTCGCGAAGGACAAGGTGCGCCACGCCGGCGAGCCGGTGGCGCTGGTGATCGCGCAGAGCCGCTATGTCGCCGAGGACGCTGCGGCCGAGGTGGCGGTGGACTACGAGGCGCTGCCGGCCGTGGTGGAGCTCGAGGCGGCGCTCAAGGCCGGCGCGCCGCTGGTGCACGAGGACCTCGGCAGCAACGTCTCGGCGCACTGCCGGCAGACGCGCGGCGACTACGCCAAGGCGGCGAACGGCGCGCATCTCGTCATCAAGCGCCGCTTCCTCTATGACCGCGGCAGCTCGTCGCCGATCGAGACGCGCGGCGTTGTGGCGCAATGGGACGCGAAGGCCGACCGCCTCACGGTGTGGGACACGACGCAGGCGCCGGTGGGCATCCGCGACGGCCTTGCCGCAATGCTCGGCCTCTCCGAGCGCCAGGTGCGCGTGGTTGCGCCCTACATCGGCGGCGGCTTCGGCCCGAAGATCATGATGTTCTATCCCGAGGAAACATTGGTGCCGTGGGCCGCGATGCGCCTCGAGCGCCCGGTG
>DASWER010000176.1:0-3086 GCA_036394655.1 Burkholderiales bacterium | reverse complement strand
GCGCGCCTCGCGGGCGCGCTCGACGACAACGTCGGCCTGATCGCGTGCGAGAACACGATGCAGAACACCAAAGTCTCGCGCGACGAGATGTACGGCGGCATCGCCTTCGTCCAGGCCGGCGTCACGCACATCATGAAACGCCAACGGGAAGGCTGGGCCTACATCAGGCCATAACCGGGGTTGGGTCACGACCAGGCGACTGCTTGGACTATACCCCCCGGTGGAACGCTGGGGAACGCGTCACGTTAAATAGGCGGCCGATGGAAAATATCGTTCGCCTGGCCGATTACCGCAAACGCCGCGGGCGCGCGTCGCGCCAGGCGCCGGCCAACGACTGGGGCCCGCAGTATTACTGCCTGCGCTGCGACGGCGACGAGTTCAAGCTCTACGCCTCGGGGATAGTCCATTGCGCGCACTGCGGCTCGCTGATGCGTAATCTTCTGGTGGACAGCACGAAGTCGGAATAAGCCGCAGTAAGCCGGTAAAATTGCCGGCCAGTGAAGCAGGAACAGATTCCCGGCGACGCGATCGTCATCCGCGGCGCCCGCCAGAACAACCTCAAGAACCTCAGCCTAGCGATCCCGACCGGGGAACTGGTCGTGGTGACCGGCGTTTCGGGCTCGGGGAAGTCCTCGCTCGTCTTCGACACGCTCTACGCCGAGGGCCAGCGCCGCTACGTCGAGACCTTCAGCCCCTACGCGCGGCAGTTCCTCGACCGCATGGACAAGCCGCAGGTCGACGCGGTCGAGGGCATCCCGCCGGCCATCGCCATCGACCAGACCAACCCGGTGCGCACCTCGCGCTCCACGGTCGGCACGATGACCGAGCTGAACGACCACCTCAAGCTGCTCTTCGCGCGCGCCGCCAAGCTCCACTGCCGCGGCTGCGGCAAGCCGGTGGTGCGCGACACGCCCCAGTCGATTTACCAGGCACTGTCCGAAAAGCCAGACGAGCGCCTGCTGATCACCTTCCCGGTCAACGTGCCGAAGAACTTCAGCGAAACCGAGGTGCTGCAGCTGCTGGAGGCCCAGGGTTACACCAAGATCCACAGCAAGGCCAAGGGCTGCATCGAGGTCATCCAGGACCGCGTGCGCCTGTCGTCGACCGAGAAATCGCGCGTCATGGATGCGCTCGAGGCCGCGATCCGGGTCGGCCAGGGCCGCGTCAACGTCTACCCCGAAAACCCCCCGCTCGCTCCGCTCGCGACCCCCTTATCAGGGGGTCAACAACCCGCTCTTCGTTTTTCCGCGGATCTGCACTGCGCCGACTGCGACATCCATTACGCCGAAGCCACGCCGGCGGCGTTCTCGTTCAACTCGCCCCTCGGTGCCTGCGAGATGTGCCGCGGCTTCGGGCGGGTGATCGGCGTCGACTTCGGGCTGGTAGTGCCCGACGAAGCAAAGACGCTGCGCGAAGGCGCGGTGCGGCCCTGGCAGAGCCCGAGCTTCAAGGACTGCCAGGGCGATCTCGAGAAGTACGCGAAAAAGCGCAAGATTCCGCTCGACACGCCTTTCAGAGAACTTTCTGCCAAGGAAAAACATTGGGTGCTCGAAGGCGAGCCCGAATGGGTGAGCTGGCGCAAGTCGTGGCCCGGCACCTGGTACGGCGTGCGGCGCTTCTTCAAGTGGCTCGAGACCAAGTCGTACAAGATGCACATCCGCGTGCTGCTCTCGAAGTATCGGGCGTACACGGAATGCCAGACCTGCCACGGCACGCGCCTCAAGCCCGATTCGCTGCTCTGGAAGCTCGACGGCCGGTCGATCCATCAGCTGATGCTGTTGTCGGTCGCGGAGGTCAAGCAATTCTTTGAGAACCTGACGCTGCCGGCGCCGATGGACGAGGCGGCCGACCTGCTGCTCACCGAGGTGCGCACGCGCCTTGGCTATCTCGGCCAGGTCGGGCTCGGCTATCTCACGCTCGATCGCCAGTCGCGCACCCTGTCCGGCGGCGAGGTGCAGCGGATCAATCTGACCACGGCGCTGGGCACCTCGCTGGTGAATACCTTGTTCGTGCTGGATGAGCCGTCCATCGGCCTGCATCCGCGCGACATGGGACGGGTGATCGACGTGATGAAGCGGCTGCGCAACGCCGGCAACTCGCTGGTCGTGGTCGAGCACGACCCGCAGATCATGTTCGCCGCCGACCGCATTCTCGACATGGGCCCCGGCCCGGGCGAGCGCGGCGGCGAGATCGTGTTCTTCGGTCCGGCGGAGAAGCTCGCCGCCGAGAGCACGCTCACCGCGGAATATCTCTCCGGCCGCAAGCGGGCCGTCGACAGCCGCGACCCCACGCCGCCGCGCATCTTCCTCACGCTCGAAGGCGCGGCCGAGCACAACCTGAAGAGCATCGATGTGCGCCTGCCACTCGAGCGGCTGGTGTGCGTCACCGGCGTATCGGGCTCGGGCAAGTCCACCCTGATCCAGGACGTGCTCTACCCCGCGCTGCGCAAATCCAAAGGGAAGCCCACCGAGACGCCGGGGGCCCATAAAGCACTGAAAGGCGCGCACCAGGTGAGCGATGTGGTGCTGGTCGATCAGTCGCCGATCGGCAAGACCACGCGCTCGAACCCCGCGAGCTACGTGGGCGCCTTCGATTGCGTCAGGGCTTTGTTTGCGAAAAGCCCGGTCGGCAAGGAGCGCGGCTACACGGCGGGCACCTTCAGCTTCAACTCGGGCAACGGTCGCTGCCCCGCCTGCGGCGGCAACGGCTTCGAGCACGTCGAGATGCAGTTCCTCTCCGACGTCTATCTTCGCTGCCCGGACTGCGACGGCCGGCGCTACCGCGCCGAGGTGCTCGAGGCGACCCTCCGCGGCAAATCGATCGCCGACGTGCTCGACATGACGGTGTCCGAAGCCGCGCGCTTCTTCAGCGGGCACGCCGAGCTGAACCAGCGGCTGAAGCCGCTGATCGAGGTGGGGCTGGATTATTTGAAGCTCGGGCAGCCGGTGCCGACGCTCTCCGGCGGCGAAGCGCAGCGCCTGAAGCTCGCCGGCTACCTGGCCGACACCGAGGTGGCGTCGGAGCCGAAGCTGTTCCTGTTCGATGAGCCCACCACGGGGCTGCACTTCGACGACGTGGCAAAGCTG
>DASWER010000175.1:0-8130 GCA_036394655.1 Burkholderiales bacterium | reverse complement strand
GGCAGCTGAAAGCGCGTCGCCGCCGTCGCGTACACCAGGTCGCAATGCAGCAGCAGCGTGGTGCCGATGCCGATCGCCGGCCCGCCGACCGCGGCGACGATCGGCTTTTGCAGCGTCGGCAAAGTTTCGAAGAAGCGCCAGCTCGGCGACTTCGTCCCCGGCGGGCGCTTCAGGAAGTCCGACAGGTCGTTGCCCGCAGTGAAGCAGTCCTTGCTGCCGTGGATCAGCACGCTGCGCACGCCCGGATCGGCATCGGCCGCGGCGAGCGCCTCGGCCATCTGCACGTACATCTCGGTGGTGATCGCGTTCTTCTTGTCGAGCCTCGCAAGCTCGATGCGCGCCACCCGATCCTTGGTTTCAGCCCGTACCAAGCTTGTAGTCCTTCATCTGCTGGCGCAGCGTGAGCTTGGAGAGCTTGCCGGTGGCGGTGTGCGGCAGCTCCGCGACGAACACCACGTCGTCGGGCATCCACCACTTGGCGATCTTGCCTTCGTAGAACTTCAGCAGCTCGTCCCTCGAGACCTCCTGCCCCGGCTTCTTCACCGCGACCACGATCGGCCGCTCGTCCCACTTCGGATGCTTGATGCCGATGACCGCCGCCTCGGCGATCGCGGGGTGCGCGATGGCGATGTTCTCGAGATCGATCGAGCTGATCCATTCGCCGCCCGACTTGATCACGTCCTTGGAGCGGTCGGTGACCTGGATGTAGCCGTCGGCATCGATGGTGCAGACGTCGCCGGTGGGGAACCAGCCCTCGCGCAGCGGATCGCCGCCCTCGCCCTTGAAGTAGCTCTTGATCACCCACGGCCCGCGCACCTGCAGATCGCCGAAGGCCTTGCCATCCCAGGGCAAGTCCTGGCCGTCCTCGCCGACGATGCGCATGTCGACGCCGAACAGCGCGCGACCCTGCTTGCACTGCAGCTGCGCGCGCTCCTGCTCGGTCCACTTTGCGTGCTTCGCCTTGAACGTGGTCGCGGTACCGAGCGGGCTCATCTCCGTCATGCCCCAGGCATGCAGCACGCTCACGCCATATTCCTCCTGGAAGGTCCGGAGCATCGCCGGCGGGCAGGCCGAGCCGCCGATCACCACGCGCTTGAGCGTGGTGAAGCGCAGCTTCTGCTCCTTCATGAAGTTGAGCAGTCCCAGCCACACCGTCGGCACGCCGGCGCTCATGGTCACTTCTTCCTTCTCGAACAGCTCGTGCAGGCTCTTGCCGTCGAGATGCTGGCCCGGGAATACCAGCTTGGTCCCGGAGAGCGCGCAGGCGTACGGCAATCCCCAGGCATTGACGTGGAACATCGGCACGACCGGCAGCACGACGTCGCGCGCCGAGATGTTGAGCGCATCGGGCAGCGCGGAAGCGTACGCATGGATGATGGTCGAGCGGTGCGAGTACAGCGCGCCCTTCGGATTGCCGGTGGTGCCCGACGTATAGCAAAGGCACGCCGCGGTGCGCTCGTCGAATACCGGCCACTCGTAGCGATCGTGCTCCTTGTCCATCAGCTCCTCGTAGCACAAACCCATCTTCGGCATGTGCGCCCGGTCGGTCATCGCCACCCAGTGCTTCACCGTCTTCAGCAGCGGCGCGAGCTTCTCCACCAGCGGCGCGAAGGTGAGGTCGAAGAACACCACCTTGTCCTCGGCGTGGTTCGCGATATAGGTGATCTGGTCCGGGAACAGGCGCGGGTTGATGGTGTGGATCACCGCACCGCTGCCCGCCACCGCGTAGTAGATCTCGAAGTGGCGGAAGCTGTTCCAGCCCAGCGTGGCGACGCGATCGTACGGCTGCACGCCCAGGCGCTTGAGCGCATTGGCGAGCCTGCGCGCCCGCGCGTGCGCCTCGCGGTAGGTGTAGCGGTGGATGGCGCCGCCGTCGACCGTCTTCGAGACGATCTCGACGGCGCCATGGTGGCGGTCCGCGTGCCGGATCAGCTGGCTGATCTGCAGCGGCGTGTCCATCATCAGACCTTGCATCTTCTTCCTCCTGCGACGAACAGAGATTCTACTGACTGCTCATCACGTCACCGAAGAGCTCCCACTGCTTGCCGTTGAAGCGCTGCAGCTGCACCGCTTCGAGCGGCGCGTAATCGTCCGCGCTGGTGTTGACGACGATTCCCGGCAGCAGCGTATCGAGGCGCAGGTTTTTCACGTTCGCCGCCTGCTTCATGACGTTCTCGCGCGTCAGCTCGTCGCCCGCCTGCTTGAGCACCTGGTGCAAGGTCGCCGCCACCGTGTAGCCGTAGATGTTGAAGTTGTCGGCGATGTTGCCGTCCGGCAGGTACTTCTGCATGAACTCGCGCCATGGCTTCAGGCCGGGATCGTTGGCCCAGCGCGCGTCGGTCGCTTCCTTGAGATAGGCCGCGGTGATCAAGCCGACCGATTTATCCAGCCCGGCGGGCGTGAGCACCGAGCCCACCGAGATCGACACGTTGTTCAGGTAATGCACCGGCTTCCAGCCGATGTCGTAGGCCTTGCGGATCGCCTGCGCGGCGAACTTGGGCGTGGTGATGTTGAAGAACGTGTCGGCGCCCGAGGCCTGCAGCTGCACGATCTGTGAATCGACCGTCGGATCGCTCACCTCGTAGGACACCTTAGAGACGATCATCGTCTTCGCCTTGTCGCCGAGACCATCTTCCATGCCCTTCAGGTAGTCCTTACCGTAGTCGTCGTTCTGGTAGAGGATGCCGATCTTGGCGTTGGGCTTGGTCGAGAGGATGTGCTTCGCGTAGATGCGCCCCTCGGTCTGGTAGTTCGGCTGCCAGCCCATCGTCCACTTGAAGTTCTTCGGATCGTTCCACTTGGTGGCGCCCGTGGCGACGTGCAGCTGCGGCACCTTCATGCTGTTCATGTACTTCTGGATCGCGGTGTTGGACGGTGTGCCGAGCGTCTGGAAGAGGAACAGCACCTGATCCTGCTCGACCAGCTTCCTCGCCATCTCGACCGTCTTCGGCGGGCTGTAGCTGTCGTCGTAGGTGACGAAGGTCACCTTGCGCCCGTTGATGCCGCCCTGGTCGTTCACCATCTTGAAGTACGCGGCGATCGCCCTGCCGATCTGCCCGTAGGCCGACGCCGGCCCGCTGTACGGGTTGGTGTTGCCGATCTTGATTTCCTTGTCGCTCGCGCCCGCGTCGTATTTCTTCTGCGCCGCTGCGGGCGACGCCAGTGCCGCGGCCATCAGTCCGACCATCAATGCTTTCATGGTGCTTTCCTCCTCGCTGTGAGCAGGCGCACTGCGCCCGCGACGCCGGTAGGCATCAGGTAGACGAAACCGATCATGAACACGCCGAAGATCGCCCAGGGGGCCGCCTTCGAGATCTCGTCGGCGATGTTCGGCACGAACTGGATGAAGAGCGCACCGTAGAGCGCGCCGGAAATCGACGCCAGCCCGCCGACCACGATGCCGACCAGAAACACGATCGAGAGAAAGATGTTGAAGCTGTCGGGCGCGACGAACTGCACCGCGACCGCGCCGAGCGCGCCGGCGATGCCGGTGTACATCGCCGAGACGCCGAAAGCGAGCGACTTGTAGAGCGCGCTATGGATGCCCATGGCTTGCGCGGCGATGTGCTGGTCGCGGATCGCGACCAGGGCGCGGCCGACGCGTCCGCGCAGCAGATTCCAGCCGAGGATAAACATCACGAGCGTGATCGCCAAGGTGAAGAAGTAGAGCCACTGGTCGGGATTCAAGGGTAGGCCAAAAGGCGGCGCCGGCTTCATGATCACGATACCCTGCACCCCGCCGGTCCACTTCTCCAGCAGGTGGTATTTCAGCAACTGCGGCATTGCAACACCGAGCGCAAAGGTCGCGAGGGCCAGGTACAGCCCCTCCAGCCTGAGCGCGGGCAAGCCGAAGAGGAATCCGGCGACCAGGCAGACCGCGCCCGCCACCGGGATGGTCGCCCAGTACGGCACGCCGAACCGGTCCATCAATATCGCAGCGCAATAGGCGCCCAGGGCATAGAAGGCGCCATGGCCGAGGGAGATCTGGCCGTTGTAGCCGGTGAGGATGTTCAGCCCGAGCAGCGCGATCGCGTAGACCATCACCAGCGTGAACTGGAAGGTGCGGTAGTTGCCGACGATGAAGGGCAGCACGCAGGCGACCGCGATCAGCAAAATGATGACGCCCACCAATTTCCTGCTCATCCAAACCCCATGGGGTCAGGTCTTGCAATAAGGCATTGCACTGCAATGTGGTAATTCAAGACCTGACCCCCGTCATACCCGAGTGACCTGGACGCGGCCGAAGAAGCCCGACGGCTTCACCAGCAGCACACCGATGATGATCACCAGAGCGACCGAGAGCTTGAGCTCGTTGCCGATGACGAAGGCGCCAAGCACGTTTTCGAGCACGCCGACGAGGAAGCCGCCGATCACCGCGCCGCCGGGATTGTCGATGCCGCCGACCAGCGCTGCGGCGAACGCGTAGAGCAGCACGCCGCCCATCATGTTGGGATCGAGGTAGACGATCGGCGCCACCATCATGCCGGCGACGGCGCCGACCGCCGCCGCAAGTCCCCAGCCGAGCGCGAGCATCCAGCCGACGCGGATGCCCACCAGCCGGCTCGACTCCGGGTTCTGCGCGGCGGCGCGCATCGCGAGGCCAAGCGGCGTGAAGCGGAAAAACGCATAGAGCAGCGCGAGCACCACCAGCGTGACGGCGATGGCGCCGAACTCATGCGACGAAAGGTATTTGCCAAACACCGGCTGCGCCGGGAACGGGCTCGGGAAAGTCTTGATGGTGTAGGTATAGATCCAGCCGGTAACGCTGTTCAGGATGAGCAGCAGCGCGATGAACACCACCACCACCGCGAGCACCGGCGCCTGCTCGACCGGCCGGATGATCACGCGCTCGATGATCACGCCGAGCACGAAGGCGAACGCCACCGTGAGAAAGAAAGCGGGCCAGTACGGCATGCCGGCGTTGATCAGCGACCAGGCGATGTAAGTGGTGAACATCGCCAGCTCGCCCTGCGCGAAGTTCACCAGGTGCGTCGCCTGGTAGATCATCACCAGCGCGAGCGCGAGGCTGGCGTAGATCCCGCCCGTGGCGAGGCCTGCGAGCACCTGGTGAAGAAGCGCGTCCATCAATAGCCCAGGTAAGAGCGCCGCACGGCATCGTCGCGCTTGAGCTCTTCCGCGCTGCCGGCGAGCACCATGCGCCCGGTCTCGATGACACAGGCCCGATCGGCGAGATCGAGCGCCATCGCCGCGTTCTGCTCGACCAGCAGCATGCTGACGCGCTCCTCGGCGTTGATCGCGCGCAGGATGCTGAACAGCTCGCGCACCACCAGCGGCGCGAGGCCGAACGACGGCTCATCGAGCAGCATCAGCTTCGGCGCCAGCATCAGCGCGCGCGACACCGCCAGCATCTGCTGCTCGCCGCCGGAGAGCGTGCCGGCCTGCTGCTGCGAACGTTCTTTCAGCCGCGGGAAATACGCGTACACGCGGTCGAGATCGCGCGCCACCGCGCCGCGGTCCTTGCGCGCATAGGCACCAAGACGCAGATTTTCTTCCGTCGTCAGATGGAGGAACGTGCCTCGCCCATCGGGCACGTGCGCGATACCGAGGCGCGCGATGTCCTCGGTCCTGCGGTTCTGGATCGGCTGGCCGGCGAAGCGGATCTCGCCTTCGCTGCGCACCATGCCGCAGATCGCGCGCAGCGTGGTGGTCTTGCCGGCGCCGTTCGCGCCGAGCAGCGCGGTGATGGATTTTTCCTCCATGGCGAAATCCATGCCGTGCAGCACGCGCGTCGCGCCGTAGGCCGCGTGCACGCCGCTGAGCTGGAGGATCATTATGAACCCCTCATTTGCCAACTCATTTGCCAAGGTACGCCCGCACCAGCTCCGGATGCTCGCGCACCTCGGCCGGCGTGCCCTGCGCGATGCGCTTGCCGAAATTGAGCGCCACCACCCAGTCGGAGAGGCTCATCAGGAGCTGCATGTGGTGCTCGACCACCAGCACCGTGAGCTTGAGGCGCTCGCGCAGCTCGCGGATCAGCGTGCCAATAGCGCCCACCTCTTCATGGTTGAGCCCGCTCGCCGGTTCATCGAGCAGCAGGAGCTTGGGCTCCGCGGCGAGCGCACGGCCGAGCTCGACGCGCTTCTGCGTGCCGAACGGCAGCTCGGAGACGCGCGTATCGGCAAAGCGCTCGAGGCCGAGCAGTGCAAGCAGTTCACGCGCGCGGTCTCGGGCGGCGGCATCGGAATGCACGGCGTAAGGCAGGCGCAGCGCGTTGGCGAAGAAGCCGCCGCGCATGCGGCTGTGGCCGCCGACCATCACGTTGTCGAGCACGCTCATGGTGCGGAACAGCGCCAGATTCTGAAAGGTGCGGCCGATGCCCAGGGCGGCGACGCGATGGCGCGGCAGCCCGAGCAGCGACACGCCGTCGAACGCGATGTCGCCGCGATCGCATTGGTAGAGCCGCGAGATGCAGTTGAAGAGCGTGGTCTTGCCGGCGCCGTTCGGGCCGATCAGGCCGACGATGCGCCCGGGCGCGACATCGAAGGAGACCCCGTCAAGGGCGACGATGCCGCCGAAACGCACGGCAACGTCCTGCACGCGCAGTAACGCCAGATTCGGCGCCTGCCCCGCCTCGGCCGCCAAGGGAACTCCTCCTTGCTTTAATTTTACCGAGTTAGAATCGGCCATCCCTATGAGCGAAGCCGCCCCGTACGCCGTCCGCGACGGCGTTGCCGTCATCACGCTCAACAATCCACCGGTCAACGGCCTGGGCAACGCGCTGCGCGCCGCCATCCTGCAGGGCCTGCAGCGCGCCGCGGCCGACGCGCAAGTCAGGGCGGTGGTGCTGATCGGCTCGCAGAAGGCATTCTCCGGCGGCGCCGACATCCGCGAGTTCGGCAAACCGCGCGAGAAGCCCGACCTGCCCGACGTCAACGATTTCCAGGATGCGATGAAGAAGCCGCTGGTGGCCGCGATCGGCGGCTTCGCGCTCGGCGGCGGCCTCGAGCTCGCGCTCGCCTGCCATTACCGTATCGCCGCGCCGAAAGCGCAGCTCGGCCTGCCCGAAGTAAAGCTCGGCATCCTGCCGGGATCCGGCGGCACCCAGCGCCTGCCGCGCATCGTGCCCGTTGCCAAGGCAATCGAGATGATGACCACGGGAAACCCGATCGCATCCGAAGTTGCGCTGCAGCTCGGCCTGGTCGACGAGATCGTGCAGAACGGCGACCTGCTCGAGGCCGCGGTGGTCTATGCGAACAAGCTCGTCGCCGAGAGGAAGCCGCTCAAGCGCATCCGCGACCTGCAGGCGAAGGCCGATGGTGTTTCTTTCGCGAAACTCCGGGACGAGGTTGCGAAGGCCTCGCGCGGCTATCCGGCGCCGCTCGAGATCGTCGCCTGCGTCGAGGCTGCAGTGACCAAGCCCTTCGACGAAGGGCGCAAGTTCGAGCGCGACCGATTTGCCTATCTCGTCGGCACGAATGAATCCAAAGCGCTGCGCCACGCGTTCTTCGCCGAGCGCCAGACCTCGAAGATTCCCGATGTGCCCGAGGACACGCCGACGCGAACGGTGAAAAAGGCGGCGGTGATCGGCGCGGGCACCATGGGCGGCGGCATCGCGATGAGCTTCGTCAACGCCGGCATCCCGGTGACCATCACCGACACGACGCAGGAAGCGCTCGACCGCGGCATGAAGAAGATCAAGGACAACTACGCGGCCACCGTGTCGAAGGGGCGGCTGAAGCAGGAGGAGATGGAGCGGCGCCTTTCGCTGCTGCGACCGACGACCGATCTCGGCCACCTCAAGGACGCCGACATCGTGGTCGAAGCGGTGTTCGAGCGCATGGACGTCAAGCAGGACCTGTTCCGCAAGCTCGACGGGCTGGTGAAGCCCGGCGCCATCCTCGCAACCAACACCTCGACCCTGGACGTGAACCAGATCGCCGCCGCCACCAAGCGCCCGCAGGATGTGATCGGCACGCATTTCTTCTCGCCGGCGAACGTCATGCGCCTGCTGGAAGTGGTGCGCGGCGCGAAGACCGGCAAGGACGTGCTCGCCACCACGATGAAGCTCGGCAAGACGATCAAGAAGCTGCCCGTGGTCTCCGGCGTCTGCGACGGCTTCATCGGCAACCGCATGCTCGAGAAGTACGTGCAGCAGAGCCTGTTCCTGCT
>DASWER010000174.1:0-2785 GCA_036394655.1 Burkholderiales bacterium | reverse complement strand
AGCGCATGGCAGCCTACGTGATCGGCGAAATCGAGGTGACGGATCCCGCGACCTACGAGGACTACCGCAAGCAGGTCGGGGCGGTGGTGGCGAAATACGGCGGCAAGTTCATCGCGCGCGGCGGCAAGACCGAGGCCCTCGAAGGCGGCTGGTCGCCCAAGCGCCTGGTGATCCTGGAGTTCGGCACCATGGAGCAGGCGCTGAAGTGGTACCGCTCGCCCGAGTACTCGCCGCTCATCAAGCTGCGGCAGAAGGCCTCGCGCGGCAAGATGGTGGCAATCGAAGGCGCGTAAAAAGAAAGGGCGCCTTGCGGCGCCCCTTCCACCCCCTCCTCCTCACAAGTTGGGGAAATGAGCGGGACTCTAGCCTGCCTGAATGACGCCGCAGGCGACGCGCGCCCCGGCGTTGCCGGTGGGCT
Source organism: Burkholderiales bacterium (assembly GCA_036394655.1). GTDB lineage: Bacteria > Pseudomonadota > Gammaproteobacteria > Burkholderiales > SG8-39 > SCGC-AG-212-J23. The sequence goes on along the minus strand of DASWER010000174.1, from coordinate 2,367 downwards.
GCGTCTTGTAGTCGTCGGGGCTCGCGTGGACGATCAGGCCGCGGCCGACGATGCTCGCCGGGCCGGGTGCCACGGTCATGACGTCGAGCGTGGTGTCGATGCGCGCGTTGCCGCTGGCATCGGCCTTGAGCGCCGGCATGTCGCCGGCGTGGCGCTCAGGTGTCGAATAATGCGCGTGCGGCTTGCCGAGCGGGTTGAAGTGGCCTTTGGTGCTCATGCCATCGCCCGAGCTGCAATCGCCGGCCTCGTGGATGTGGAAGCCGTGCTCCTGTCCCGGGTTCAAGCCGCTGACGTTGGCGACCACGTGAACCTTGTCGCCGGTCTGCGTGAACGTGGCGGTACCGCTCGCCGTGTTGCCCTTGGTCGGCTCCAGTTTCGCGCTCGCGCTCGGTCCCGACAGCCGCATGCCCTGGCATCCCGCGAGTGCGACCGCAAGGCCGATGAGCAGCGCGAGTCTCATTTCTTGCCCATGGCGGCGGGATTCTTTTTGTAGTTCGCTACGGCCTTGTCCTGCGCCTTGGCGAGCTCGGCCGCGTCCTTGGCCTTGGCCGCGGCGTCTTTCTCTGCAGCGGCGGCTTTCTCGGCGTCGCTCTTCGGCGGCGGCGGCGGCAGTTTTGCCTGCGCGGCGAGGATCAGCCCCATCGCGAGTCCCGCGGCGATCGCGGCGACGATCTTGCTCATGAACCCTCCTTCATGTGCGGCGCACCGGCCGGCACCGCGCCGCCGGCGGCCGCGCGCTTGCCGGACTTCACCTCGTTGTACCAGATCTCGTGGTGCTCCTTCGCCCAGGCCTCGTCGACGACCCCCTCGCGCATCGCGCGGTACGAGCCCTCGACGCCGATCGTGCCCATGTAGATGTGGCCGAGCGAGATGGTGATGTAGAGGAGCGCCGCGATCGCGTGCACCGACCACGCGTCCTGCATCACCGCCCGGGTCTGGTCGAAATTCGGGAACAGCAGAATCAGGCCGCTCCACGCGACCAGGGCGCTCAGCAGGATCACGCCGCCCCAGAACCACGCCTTCTCTCCGGCATTGAAACGCCCGGTCGGAATGTGCTCGCTGCGCGCGAACCAGGCCCAGGCGCGGCGGAACCACAGCCAGTCGTAGGACTTGGGAAAGTTATCGCGGATGAAGATGACGATCACGGCGAGCACCGAGACGATGAACAGCGGCGCGATGAAGTTGTGCAGGTTCTTGCAGAGCGCGGTGAGCCAGGCGAAAAGCGTGTAGCCGAAGATCGGCAGCAGGATGTGCTTGCCGAACAGCATCACCAGGCCCGAGATGCCGAGCACGCTGAAGCTGATGGCGGTCGACCAGTGGACCACCTGCTCGAGCGGGCTGAAGCGGCGCATCAGGCGGCCGGTGGGCGCCTCGTGCAGCTTCACCGGCCCTTTCCAGAGATAGAAGGCGACGATCGCCGCGAGCACCAGCACCACCATCCAGCCGCCGATGAACGTCACCGGCCCGTTGCGGAAATTGCGCCACGCCTCGCCCGCGGTCGCCATGGCCGACTGGCCCGGGAAGCGCGCCGGCGGCTGGATCAGCACGCCGGTCTCGCGGCCCTGGATGCTGGTGTAGTGGCTGTCGCCGCTCTTGATCTCGCGCATCACCGGCGCGTTGTTGCCCGGCTGGGTGGCCTGGCGTGCCTGCTGCTCCTGCGCATTGTTTGGCACCGGAGCTGGAGTCTGCGCGGCAGCGCCCGCAGCGACGGCGAGGCCCAGCGCAAGCAAGGTTCTGCGCATTGCGTTCCCTATTGGTAGATGCGCCGGTACTCGTGCTGCGCGAGCTGGCGCTTCTTGATGCTCTCTTCCCAGCTGGCGCGGTCGCCCTGCTTCCATTGGCTGCCGCGGAACGTGTCCGGAAGCGGGCCGTTATCCCAGGCGGGCGTATCGGGCTTGCCCTGATACTTGCCGCGCTTGAACTCCGCGATCTGCTCCTTCTCGCTGCACGCGGCGACTCCGAGCGCGAGTACCGCAAGCAAAGGAACCAGGCGCCTCATGACTTGCCGCTCGAGGGCTGCGGTTGCGGCTGCACCGGCTGCGCGCCGGGCTTCTGTCCCGGCAGGCCGTAGGCGGAGCTCCAGCCCCACAGGTCCGCGCCCTTGCCACGGCGCAGCACGCGCTCGCGGTAGATGTCGGCGATCACGTCACCGTCGCCGCCGAGCAGCGCCTTGGTCGAGCACATCTCCGCGCACGCCGGAAGCTTGCCCTCGGCGAGGCGGTTGCGGCCGTATTTCTTGAACTCGGCCTCGCTGCGATCGGCCTCGGGGCCGCCGGCGCAGAAAGTGCACTTGTCCATCTTGCCGCGCAGGCCGAAGGCGCCGGCCTGCGGGAACTGCGGCGCGCCGAACGGGCAGGCATAGAAGCA
>DASWER010000173.1:0-9976 GCA_036394655.1 Burkholderiales bacterium | reverse complement strand
TCAAGCCCGAGGCGCTCGACTACTGGTCGCGTACCCTCGAGACCAAGCCGGACAAGATCCGCAAGGCCGTGCAGAAGGTCGGCCCGGTGCTCGAGACGGTCAAGAAAGAGCTCGGCATGGCCGGCGTTTAGCCTTGTTTTCACTGCTATAATCCGCCCCCTTCCTGGTCTCACCGTTACGCATGACGGTAGGCCAAACCCATAGGAATAGGAGTCAAATCGACATGCGGCATTACGAGATCGTTTTCATCGTCCATCCTGACCAGAGCGAGCAGGTGCCCGCGATGGTCGAGCGCTACAAAGGCCTGATCGCAGGCCGCAGCGGCACGGTGCATCGCCTGGAGGACTGGGGACGGCGCCAGCTCACTTACCCGATCGCCAAGGTGCACAAGGCGCACTACGTGCTCATGAACATCGAGTGCGACAACGAGACGCTCACCGAGCTCGAGCACTCGTTCAAGTTCAGCGACGCGGTGCTGCGCCACCTGATCGTCCAGATGGACAAGGCCGTTACCGCGCCATCGCCGATGATGAAGGAAGAGAAGTCGAAGTCGATGATGGAGCGCGGCGGCGAGATTAGTGCGGAACCGGGTCGAGTTGAGCGGCCGGCTGCTTGAGCTCGGCGCGCTGCGCTACACGCCCGCAGGCTTGGCGGCGCTGGAGTTCAAGCTGGCACACGAGTCCGAGCAGGACGAGGCCGGCGCGAAGCGCAAGGTGCAGGCCGAGATCGGCGCCATCGCCTTCGAGACCGAGGCGCGACTGATTGCAGGGATACCGCTGGGCAGCGAAGTGAAGCTGCGGGGTTTCCTGAGCGCAAAGAGCAAGCGCTCGAAAAGACTGATGCTGCATGTGACGAACATCGAATTTACGGAAGGGAAGTGACATATGCCCCCGCCACGCAAAGGCAAAGGTAAAGGCAAAGGGAAGTTCGGCAAGGACAAGAAGGACAAGGGCCAGCGGGCGTTATTCCGCCGCCGCAAGTTCTGCCGCTTCACGGCCGAAAAGGTCGAGTGGATCGATTACAAGGATGTCGAGGTCCTGAAGGACTTCGTCAACGAGACCGGCAAGATCATCCCGGCGCGCATCACCGGCACCGCCGCAGGCTATCAGCGCCAGCTGTCGGTGGCGATCAAGCGCGCGCGCTTCCTCGCGCTGCTGCCCTACACGGACCTGCACTGATGCAAGTCATCCTCATGGAGAAGGTGGCGAACCTGGGCGAGCTCGGCGACGTCGTCAAGGTGAAGGACGGCTTCGCGCGCAATTTCCTGATCCCGCACGGCAAGGCCAAGCGCGCGACCGAGGCGAACCTCAAGGCCTTCGAAGGGCGTCGCGCCGAGCTGGAGAAGGCGCAGGCCGAGACGCTGGGCAAGGCACGCGAGCGCGGCACCAAGCTCGAGGGGCTCACGCTGCAGATCGCGCAGAAGGCCGGGCCCGACGGGCGCCTGTTCGGTTCGGTCACCAACTACGACATCGTCGAGGCGCTGCAGAAGCAGGGTCACGAGGTCGAGCGCGCCAACGTGCGCATGCCGCAGGGGCCGCTCAAGCAGGTGGGCGATTTCCCGATCCAGATCGCGCTGCACACCGACGTCACCGCCACCATCACCGTGTCGGTGCTGGGCGAGCAGTAGTAGCTTTCACTCTTCCAGGGCGATGAAAATGGGGCTCGGAAGAGCCCCTTTTCTTTTGGCGCGGCGCGCTTTTCTGTCAAGAAAATTAGTTTTGAGTTCTCCCGTATCATCCACAAACTATCGACACGCTATTCACAAGAAATCCACAAGCCGGCGGCGCGCGTAGCTTGGGGTGTTCATTTTTTCAGCAGCAGGCCGCTTGGTTTTCGCCCGAAGCTTCCAAGTTCGGCTAGATCGAATCGAAAAGCGCCGTTGTTCCCTATGATTCGGGCCCGGGGAGGTAAGTCAAAAAAATGGCGGCTGCACAGTCGGTCGCGCGTCAGGAAAGCACTGACCCGCAACTCGTAGCACTCAGGGTCCCGCCGCATTCGGTGGAGGCGGAGCAGTCGCTGCTCGGCGCGCTGCTGATCGATAACCACGCGTTCGACCGCAGCGCCGACCTTGTCACGCCGGAGGATTTCTATCGCGACGATCACCGTCGCATCTGGCGGCACATCGTAAGACTGATCGAGTCGTCGCGCCCCGCCGACGTGGTCACCGTCGCCGAGTCGATCGAGGCGAGCGAGGACAAGGACAAGACCGGGGGCGCGGCGTACCTCGCGGCGCTGTCGCAGAACACGCCGAGCTCGCTCAACGTGCGCCGCTATGCGGAGCTGGTGCGCGAGCGCTCGGTACAGCGGCGCCTCGCGCAGGTGGCGACCGAGATCGCCGAGAGCGCGCTTGCGCCCTTGGGCAAGGAAGTCGGGCAGCTGCTCGACGAGGCCGAGTCGAAGATCTTCCAGATCGCGGAGTCGGGCGCCCGCAAGGATACGGGGCTGCTCGAGATCAAGCCGGTGCTGGCGCGCGTGTTCGAGAAGATCGACCACCTGCACAGCCAGAAGAATCCGTCCGACGTCACCGGCGTGCCGACCGGCTACGTCAAGCTGGACGAGATGACCTCGGGCCTGCAGGGCGGCGACTTGATCATCGTCGCCGGCCGTCCGTCGATGGGCAAGACCGCGCTCGCGCTCAACATCGCCGAGTTCGTGGCGGTCGACAACGGCTTGCCGGTGGCGATCTTCAGCATGGAGATGAGCGCCAGCCAGCTGGCGACGCGCATGCTCGGCTCGATCGCGCGCGTCGACCAGCACAAGATGCGCACCGGGCGCATCTCGGACAAGGAATGGAGCGACCTGACCGAGGCCATGGCCAAGCTGCACGACGCGCCGATCTACATCGATGAGACCGGCGCCCTGACCGCGCTCGAGGTGCGCGCGCGCGCCCGGCGCCTGAAGCGCGAATACTCGAAGCTTGGGCTGGTGGTGATCGACTACCTGCAGCTGATGTCGTCGTCCTCGCAAGGCGAGAACCGCGCCACCGAGATCTCGGAGATTTCGCGCTCTCTCAAGGCGATGGCGAAGGAGCTGGACGCCCCGGTGATTGCGCTATCGCAGCTCAACCGCGCGCTGGAGCAGAGACCCAACAAGCGCCCGCAGATGGCCGACCTGCGCGAGTCCGGCGCCATCGAGCAGGACGCCGACATCATCTTCGCGATCTACCGCGACGAGGTCTACAACCCGGAGTCGCCGGAGAAGGGCACGGCCGAGGTCAACATCCTCAAGCAGCGGAACGGCCCGATCGGCACCGTCAAGCTGACCTTCCTGGGGCAGTACACGCGCTTCGAGAACTACGCCGACCCGCACGGCTATTCACCGCAATAGCCGGCGGGCGGTTGGACCGGGTTACTTCTTGGTCGCGCTCCAGCGGCCTTCCTGGCCCTTGTCGTCGCGGAAGCTGCCCTGCATCTGCCGGCCGTTCACCTGGCCGGTGAAATCGCGCCGCACGCCGCTGCCGTCGACATAGGCGAAGCTGATCTGCGGGCCGCGCATGCGCGCCTCGCGCAGGCCGCCCTGCACCGGGCCGAGGGTGATGGTGCCGTTGACCTTCTGGAAGGTCTGCTCGAGCGCCATCTCGGTCTTCTGGCCGCCGGCATCGAGCGCCCAGGTGCCCATCACGTTCGCCGGCACCAGCCAGAAATACGCGCGCCGGCCGTCCATGCTCGAGATCTCGTCGGCTTCCCAGTCTTCCATGGTGAAGGAGTGCGACACCACGCGCGTGCCCGGCTTCATCGACAGGATCAAGGGGCGCAGCTTCATGTTGAGCGCGGGCAGGAGATACAGCGTGATCACCGTCGCCTGGCTGAAGTCGGTCTGGAAGATGTCGGCGCGGCGGAAGCTCGCGCGGTCGGACACGCCGGCCTTCTGTGCGTTGTCTTGCCCGAGCTTCACCATGTCCGGGTTGTATTCGATGCCGAGCGCCTTCGCGCCGCGCTTGGCGGCGGCGATCACGATCTTGCCGTCGCCCGAGCCGAGGTCCATGTGGAAGTCGTTCGGCCCGACTTGCGCCATCGTCAGCATGCGGTCGACCACTTCGTCGGGCGTCGGCACCCAGATCACGTCCTTGCCGGCCTGGCCGACCTGCGGTTCGAACTTCTGCGCAACGGCCGGGATCGCGACAAGCAATAGGCTGGCGAGGGCAAAGCGGATCAGCGAAGTCATCGGGAGTCCTGAAAAAAAGGTCGCGGCGAATGTAGCAGAAAGGGCCGTGACGGTGGCGAAACACCGTCACGGCTGACTAATTCCTTACTGCTACAGCACGTCGGCGGCGTGGTCCGCCAGGCGCGAGCGCTCGCCGCGCGACAGCGTGATATGCCCGGCGTGCGCCCAGTCCTTCATGCGGTCGACGACGTAGGTGAGGCCGGAGCTGCCTTCGGTGAGGTAGGGCGTGTCGATCTGCGCGACGTTGCCCAGGCACACCACCTTGGTGCCGGGGCCGGCGCGCGTCACCAGCGTCTTCATCTGCTTCGGCGTCAGATTCTGCGCCTCGTCGATGATCAGCCACTTGTTCATGAAGGTGCGGCCGCGCATGAAGTTGAGCGACTTCACCTTGATGCGCGAGCGCACCAGATCCCGCGTCGCGGCGCGGCCCCACTCGCCGCCCGACTCGTCGGAGACGTTGAGGACATCGAGGTTGTCCTCGAGCGCGCCCATCCAGGGCGTCATCTTCTCTTCCTCGGTGCCCGGCAGGAAGCCGATGTCCTCGCCGAGCGGCACCGTGACGCGCGTCATGATGATCTCGGAGTAGCGCTTGTCGTCGAGCACCTGCGTGAGGCCCGCGGCGAGCGCCAGCAGCGTCTTGCCGGTGCCCGCCTGGCCCAGCAGCGTGATGAAGTCGACCGCCGGGTTCATCAGCAGGTTGAGCGCGAAGTTCTGCTCGCGGTTGCGCGCGGTGATGCCCCAGACGGAATTCTTCGTATGGGTGTAATCGCGCAGCGTCTCGATCACCGCGATGCGCCCGGTGGTCTCCTTCACCAGCGCATAGAGCGGCCGCTCGCCGGTCTCGTCGTAGACGAATTCATTGACGTGCAGCTTCGACACCAGCGGCCCGCGCACGCGGTAGTAGGTGTGGCCGTCCTTCTTCCACGACTCGACGTCGCGCCCGTGCGTGTCCCAGAAATCCTTCGGCAGCGCCCGCACGCCGGTGTAGAGGAGGTCGGCGTCCTCCAGCACCTTGTCGTTGAAGTAGTCCTCGGCGGCAAGGCCGAGCGCGCGCGCCTTGATGCGCATGTTGATGTCTTTCGACACCAGCACCACCTGGCGCTGGGGTTCCCGCTCCTGCAGCGAGCGCACCACGGCGAGGATCTGGTTATCGGTCTTGCCCGACGCCAGCGTTGCCGGCAGCGCGCCGTTCATCGCCTCGGTCTGCAGGAACAGGCGCCCTTTGGCGCTTTGCCCATCCTTCGTCTTGATCACCAGGCCGGCCTTGATGTCCTCCACCGTGGTCGAGACGATCTCGTCCAGGAAGCGGCTCGCCTGGCGCGCGTTGCGCGAGACGTCCGACAGGCCGCGCTTGTGCTGGTCGAGCTCTTCCAGCGTCGCGATCGGCAGATACACGTCGTGCTCGTCGAAGCGGAACAGGCTCGTCGGATCGTGCATCAGCACGTTGGTGTCGAGCACGAAGAGCTTCTTGACTTTCGGTTTTCGTGCAGAACGGGGGGATTTCACGGCGGGGGAGAAGGAAGGCGACTCGGCATCTGCTGCGGGCTGCTCGACATCATAGGGCTTTAACAAAGTTCAATACCTCCTCGACGTGGCCAGGCACTTTCACCCCGCGCCATTCGCGCGCCAGCTTCCCCTTCTCGTCGATGACGAAGGTGCTGCGCTCGATGCCGCGGACCTTTCTACCGTACATGTTCTTGTCCTTCATCACGCCGAACGCGCCGCAGACCTTCTCCTCCGGGTCGGCGAGCAGCTCGAACGGGAATTTCATCTTGGCCTTGAAGCCCTCGTGGGATTTGAGGGAGTCGCGCGAGATGCCGAACACCTCGGTGCCGGCGCGCCTGAATTCCTTGTGGCGGTCGCGGAAGTCCGCGCCCTGGGTGGTGCAGCCGGGGGTGTTGTCCTTCGGATAGAAGTAGAGCACCAGCCTTTTGCCGCGCTGGTCCGAGAGCCGGAAGCTGTTACCGCCGGTGCTGGGAAGACTGAAGTCCGCAACCGGCTTGCCGAGCGTTTCCAGAGGTTTTAATTACCCTTCTTAGCAACGTGCTCTAACGCTTTCAGTAAACATGTTTTTCCCTCCGGCTGCAAGCGGAAGATTAGAAGCCTGATCGCAAAGGAAAATATAGCCGATGCCCAACCTCTTCATCATCGCTGGCCCGAACGGCGCGGGCAAATCAACTTCCGCTGGCGAGATCCTGTCCGGGCCGCGGAAGGTTGCCGAGTTCGTCAATGCGGACGAGATCCAGAAGGAAGCGGCAGTGTCCGAGATCAAGGCTGCTCGCATGACGCTCAGCCGGCTGAACGCGCTTGCCGAGGCGCGCAAGGACATGGCCTTCGAAACCACGCTCGCTAGCCATCTTCTCCTGCCGCGTATCCGGCGCATGCAGGCCTCCGGTTACGTCTTCCATCTGTTCTTTTTCTGGCTGCCGAGCGCAGACATGGCCGTGAAGCGAGTCGCGGCCCGTGTCGCGAGCGGTGGACATCACATCCCGGAAGACGTCATTCGCCGTCGCTACGATCGTGGCCTGGAAAACTTTTTCAATCACTACTCTGGCGTCGCAAACTCCTGGATTCTCTACAACAACACCATGACTCCTGCGCGACCCATCGCCTGGCGCGACGTTGGCGATGCAATGGAGGTAGGGGATAATCGCCTCCGGACTCAATTGGTCGCCCGCTACATGAAACCGCGTACTGAACAGCCTGAAGTTGCCGCCGCACCGGAAAAGCTCTGGACCACAGTAGAGGTGACGAAAGCCGTCAACCGCGCGGTGACGGCGGCGCTCAAGCGCCACAAGGAGCTCGGTCAGTCTGTCGTCGTGTGGCGAGACGGAAAGATCGTCACGCTGAAGCCGGAAGACATCGACATCTAAGTCCGCGGCGCGAGGAAGCGGCGCAGCTCGGCGAGCACCTCGCGAGGTCTTTCCTCGGCGAGGAAGTGGCCGCAGTCGAGCGCCTTGCCGCGCACGTCCTCGGCGACCTCGCGCCAGTCGCGCAGGCAATCGAACAGCGCCTGCACCACGCCGTGCTTTCCCCACAACGCCAGCATCGGCATGCGCAGTTTCTTCCGCTCCTGCTTGTCGTGCATCAGGTCGATGGTGGCGGCGGCGCGGTAGTCCTCGCAGGTGGCGTGGATGGTGCGCGGATCGCTGAACGCGCGCGTGTACTCGAGGATCGCGGCGCGCGAGAAGTGCTTCAGTCCCGCCGGGCCGCGCCCGAGGCGCGTCAGGATGTACCAGGGCACGTGCCCCTCGAGCAGCTTCTCGGGCAGCGGCTCCTCCTGGATCAGGAAGAACCAGTGCCAGTAGGCCTTCGCGAACTGCATCGTGGTGTTCTGGTACATCTTCAGCGTCGGCGAGATGTCCATCACGGTGAGCGAGCGCACGCGTCTTGCGAAATCGCGCGCCAGGCGGTGCGCGACGCGGCCGCCGCGATCGTGGCCGACGACGTGGAAGCCGAGATAGCCCAGCGACTCCATCACTTCCGCCATGTCGAGCGCCATCGCGCGCTTCGAGTAGTTGCTGTGGCCGGGCAGGCCGCGCGGCTTGGAGGAATCGCCGTAGCCGCGCAGGTCGGCGCACACCACGGTGTAGTCGCGCGCGAGCGAAGGCGCCACCTTGTGCCACATCGCGTGGGTCTGCGGATAGCCGTGCAGCAGAAGCACCGGCGGCCCCTCGCCGCCGATCACCAGGTTGATGGCGGCGCCGGCCGTGCGGATGCGCCGGCGTTCGAATCCCGGAAATAGCGCGGTCATGCAGTGACTTCCTTTCCCTGAAGGGCGAGCCTGCCGGAGCGTCCGGGCACCTCGCCGTAAATGACTTCGTGCTTCGGCAGCCGCTCGCGCGCGATCCGGTTGGTAGCGACCAGCTCGTAGCCCTGCGCCTTCCACCCCGTGATGAGCCGCTCGAAATGCCCATAAAGCTTGCCGCCCTCGAGCTCCGCATGCGCGGTGAACACGTGCTCCGAGGGCTTCTGGGTCATCGCGAGCACATGCTGCACCACGTCGTCGTGCAGCCCGATGATTTCGTCGAACGTGGGCAGCGTGGTGGGTACCTGCGGGCAGCCGGTCGCCTGGCCGTTCCATATCGGCTGGAACGGCCGGGTGCCGCGCGTATCGGAGGCGTAGTCGAACCGGCTCTGGAAGCGCGCCGCGTGCACGTTGGTCTGCCAGCCGGCCGCGCCCCAGGTGCGCGGTGCCTCGCCGAATATGGACGCAAACCGGTCCACCGCCAATTGCATCTGATGCGCGGTCCACGCGGCGTCCTTGTCGGCGACAAAATCCTGCCAGCGCACGTGGTCCCAGCAATGCACGCCGACCTCGAATCCCGCCTCCCGCACGCTGCGCAGGATGTCTTTGCATTTGAGGCCGATGTCCGGCCCGGGCAGCAGCGTGCCGTAGAGCAGGGTGCGCACCCCGTAATGCTCTAGCACGGAGGTGCGGCTCACCTTGGAGAAGAAGCCGGGACGGAATATCCGCCGCAGCGCGCGCCCGGTGTGGTCGGGACCGAGGCTGAAAAGGAATGTCGCGCCGGCCTTGTGCCGGCGCAGCAGGTCGACCAGGCGCGGCACGCCTTCCTGGGTACCGCGCAGCGTGTCGACGTCGACCTTGAGTGCTAACTTCACTTGACGAGGTGGCGAGCCTCGGCGACGTCAGTGCGGTATGCGTCGTAGATGCGGCGCAGCGCGTCCTTCATGCCGACGCGCGGGCGCCAGCGCAGCTCGCGCATGGTGTTGTCGATCTTCGGCACGCGGTTCTGCACGTCCTGGTAGCCGCGGCCGTAGTAGCGCTCGGCGGTGGTCTTGACGATGCGCACCTTGCGCGCGGGCGTGCGGTACTCGGGATAGTCGAGCGCCAGCTTGACCATGCTCTCTGCGAGCTCGCGCACCGAGATGTTGTTCCTCGGATTGCCGATGTTGTAGATCTTGCCCGAGGCGATGCCGCCCTTGTTGGCGATGATCGCCATCAGGGCATCGATGCCGTCATCGATGTAGGTGAAGGCGCGCTTCTGGCGCCCGCCGTCGACCAGATGGATCTTCTCGCCGCGCACGATGTGGCCGAAGAACTGCGTCACCACGCGCGAGCTGCCTTCCTTCGCCGTGGCGAGCGAGTCGAGGCCCGAGCCGATCCAGTTGAAGGGGCGAAACAGGGTGAAGTCGAGTCCCTCCTTCTCGCCGTAGGCCCAGATCACGCGGTCCATCAGCTGCTTCGAGCAGGCGTAGATCCAGCGCTGCTTGTTGATCGGGCCGTAGACCAGCGGCGAGCTCTCCGGGTCGAACTGCCGGTCGGGCGACATGCCGTAGACCTCGGAGGTCGAGGGGAACACCAGGCGCTTCTTGTGCCGCACGCAGGCGCGCACGATCGGCAGGTTGGCCTCGAAGTCGAGCTCGAAGACGCGCAGCGGCTCCTTGACGTAAGTCGCCGGTGTCGCGATCGCCACCAGCGGCAGCACCGTATCGCACTTGCGGATGTGGTATTCGATCCACTCGCGGTTGATGGTGATGTCGCCTTCGAAGAAGTGAAAGCGCGGATCTTCCAGCACGTCCTCGATACGATCGGCCTGCATGTCCATGCCGAACACTTCCCAGTCGGTGCTCGCCAGGATGCGCTTGGACAGGTGATGGCCGATGAAGCCGTTCACGCCGAGAATCAGGATGCGCTTCATTTTCTTTCTTCGATCTCCAGAAGGCGCAGGACTTTACCATCGCCGCACAGCGCGAACCATTCGCCGCCCTCCTGGTAGGGCCCCGGCGCCGACACCGGGGCGCGGCGCTCGATCATTTGTGTGCGGTAGATCTTCAGCCGGTCGCAGAA
>DASWER010000172.1:0-7242 GCA_036394655.1 Burkholderiales bacterium | reverse complement strand
GACTCGCTCGAGGAGACCTTCCGCATCGGCCGCGAGCTCGGCGTGCCGGTGGTGGTGTCGCACCACAAGGTCGCCGGGCAGCCCAACCATGGCCGCTCGAAGGAAACGCTGCCGCTGATCGCCGAGCGCATGAAGCGCCAGAGCATCGGGCTCGACTGCTATCCCTATTGCGCCTCGTCGACCATTCTTTCGGCGAGCCGCGCCGCGGTGGCGTCGAAGACGCTGGTGACTTGGTCGAAGCCGCATCCCGAAGTCGCGGGCATGGACCTCGCCGACATCAGGATTCCGCTGGAGCAACTGCTGCCGGCGGGGGCCATCTACTTCTCGATGGACGAAGCCGACGTGCAGCGCATCCTGTCCTTCGAGCACACGATGATCGGCTCCGACGGCCTGCCGCACGACGCCGCGCCGCACCCGCGCCTCTGGGGCACATTTGCGCGGGTGCTCGGGCACTACGCGCGTGGACTCGGCTTGTTCCCCCTGGAAACGGCGGTGTACAAGATGACCGGGCTCACGGCGCGCACCTTCGGCCTCAAGGATCGCGGCGTGCTGAAGCGCGGGATGGCGGCCGACATTGCGATCTTCGATGCCGGGAGAATCGACGAAGGCGCGACGTTCGCCAAACCGATCCAGCCGGCGAAGGGCATGGACACCGTGATCGTCAACGGCGCGATCGTCTGGCGGGACGGCAAGGCAACCGGCGCGCGGCCGGGAGCAGTGCTAAGGCGCAGCTAGTAGCGCTGCTGTCCCTTGATGGTCCAGGGGATGACCGGGCCGCTCTCGCCGCCCTCGGCACCGCCGGTCTGGCGCTGCGCGTCCTTGCGCGGCCGGCCGGGCCGGAAAGTGACCGAGAAGATCTTGAGCGGCGGCACCTTGGGCGGCGCCTCCAGGAAGCGGCAATCCGACTCGGTCGGCACCGACAGCAGGGCGCCAAGGCGCTTGCCGTTCAGCATCACGGTGTAGCGCAGCATGTGCATCGAGCCTGCGGCGGGCTGCGCCACAATGTCGTATTTGCCGATCTTGTACTGCTTTCTCTCAAGCATTGGCATTTGGATTTTCTCAAGTGCAACAGCGGATTAGGGGAACGTAGCGGGCGGAATCCCCAATGGCTTCGGCGATCCACGCCCGGACTGCGTGCAAGTCAGCATTGTGCCCTAAAAATAACCCTTTAGGCGTATGCTCGGCCGCCAGGGGAGGGGGAGCGCTTGGGTTTCCGCGCCTACTGGGCTTTCGTGCTGGCGGTCATGCTCGGCACCCAATACTGGATCGCCGAGCAGTTCGAATGGGTGGGGCGCGGCAAGGCGCGCGCTGTCAAGGCGGCGCTGGGCGGCAGCTACCACGAGGCGCGTGTACCCCTCAGCTATATCGTCGACCTGCCAAGCGGGCGGGGCGGCCTGGATGGCGACCTGCGCTGGGCGATGGATACCCGCGACCATCCGCACCTTGGGCCCTATCGGGGCTCGATGCTCGCGCTCGCGGGGAACAAGGCCTGGGAGGACATCGACGCCAGGCATCTTGCCGGGCTTGCCTACAGCGCGACCAGCTTTCCGACCGGCTACGAGAGCTCGCCGGTGGGGCGCGGTACCGTGGTCGCGGTCCGGACCGCCGAAGGACGGCTCGCCAAGGTGCGCTACGTTTCCACCTCCAAGCGCTGGGCCCTCGACATGCAATGGGTGGTGTATCCGCCCGTGGGGCAGCCCGAGCCGAGTCCGTGGCTGGAATGGCTGCGGATGCGCGAGGCGGCACGCATGGCCTACCGTGGGCGCGACTACGACGGCGTCGTCGATGCCTGCCGCAAGGGCATCGCGTGGGCAGAGCAGGCGGGCGCCGAGAGCCCGGTGCTCGCTCAGGCGCTGATCGACTGCGGCAGCTTCCTCGATCTGTATCGCTACGCGCCGCGTCCGGTCGAGAACTGGCTGCTGCGCGGCACCGAGCTCGCGACGAAGCTCGGCACCGAGCGCATCACCGGCGTGCTCGGCGGACTCGAGCGCGAGCTTTATGCGCGCGGCCTGCGCAGTCTCGCGCTGCTCTATCGCGAGCAGCGCCGCGGCGACGAGGCGGCGCGCTACTTCACCGCCGAGGCCGACGCGCGGCGTGACGCCAAGGCCAGGCGATGAGCACGCGCGCCGCGGTCCTGCTCGCCGGCAACGCTCAACTCTCGGGCGGGATGCTCTGGCTTGGCCTGTTGCTCATCGTGTGGGGCGCGATGTTCGGTGGCGGTCCGCTCGCGATGCTCTACAACAATACTTACTCCATGCGAGAGCACGCGGGCATGTTGTTCAGCTTCGTCGGGCTCGGCCAGCTCGGGTTCTTTACCGGCCTGTATCTCGTGCTGCGGCGCCGCCACGTGCGCTTCGACCCGGTGCGCAAGGTCGTGGAAAGCGTGCAGAGCTTCCTCGGCGGCGAGACCACCGAGCGCGTGCCGCTCGTCGCATTCGAGTGCCTGAGCCTCGAGCCGCAAACCAGCAGCAAAGGAAACCTGAGCTATGCGCTCACGCTGCGCGGCGCCAAGGCCAAGGACATCCCGCTGGGCGACAGCTTCAGCGAGCGCGCCGACGCGGTTGCCGCCGGCATGCGCGCGGCGGCGGTCACCGGCCTGCCGCTCGACGAGCGCAACGAGGCCGGCATCGTGCTGCGCTTGCGCGCCGAGCAGCTCGCGGAGCTGTCCACCGAACAGGCGCGCGGGCGCGCGCAGCTGGCGCCGTGGTGGCGGGATATCTCGGTGCTTGCGCTGCTCGTCGCCAACCTGGTGCCGCTCGCCGGCGTGCTGTTCTGGGAGTGGCAGGTGCTGCCGCTGATGCTGCTCTTCTGGCTCGAGAACCTGATCATCGGCGTCTACACCATCGCGCGCATGTGGCTCGTCCCGGGCGGCGCCGGCATCGGGCTGTCGCTTTTCTTCGCTTTCCACTACGGCATGTTCTGCTTCGTGCACGGCATGATCATCTTCGCCGTGTTCGGCCCGCGCGCCGGGGGCTTGCACCCCGACACGCTGATGGGCGTGATCTCGGCGGCGCTGTTTCGCCACGGTCTCATCTGGGCGGCGCTCGCCCTCGTCGTCAGCCACGGCATCTACTTCGTACGCGGCTACCTGCAGTCGCGCGCCTTTGAGACCGCCGACGCCGGCAAGCTGATGATGTCGCCGTACAAGCGCATCGTCGTGCTGCACGTGGTGATCCTCATCGGCGGCTTCCTGGCGCAGGGCGTCGGCGCGCCGGTGCTGGCGCTCGCGCTGCTGATCGCGCTGAAGATCATGGTCGATCTCGGCGCGCACCTGACGCTGGATCGTGCGCCGCTCCTCGAGGAGTACCGCGAGCTCGCACAGGCGCAGGGCGAGGTGGTGGTCCCCGTCGTCGCGCCGCCGCCGAGCGCGCCGGCGCCGGCTGCGGCAGCGCCGAGCCGCAGCGCGCGGCCGGCGTCACACTACATCGGCGGATGGCGCCTGGCGCCCAATGAAATCGCGCCGCCGGGCTGGTTCGCCGCGATCGAGTTCCGCGACAACGGCGGCAAGCTCGGCGTGCACCTCACGAATCAGCCCGGCGCCGCGACCGCCGAGACGCTCGAAGGAGCGACGGTGCATGGTGATGCCGCGCATATCGACTGGATCGAAGTGCGGCTGCACGGAGGCGGCCGGCGCCGCATCCTGCGCTTCACGGCATCCGCGACCGAAGCCGGCCGGCTGGATCTCAGCGAGGTGCAATATCCCGAGAACAACCGCACCGCGACGCAGATGAAGTCGTTCTCGCTGGTGCGCGCCTAGGCGAGCGTAATCCCCTGCGTGCTGAGCGGCAACGCGCGCACCGGTTTCGCGTTGAGCGCCAGGATGGCATTGGCAAGCGCTGGCGCGATCACCGGGGTCGCCGGTTCGCCGACCCCCGAGGGCTTGTCGGCCGAGGGCACGATGTGCACCTCGATCTTCGGCATCTGGTTGATGCGCACCACCGGGTAGTCGTGGAAGTTGGACTGCTCGACCACCCCGTCTTTCAGGGTGATCGCTCCCGCCAGTGCCGCGGAGAGTCCGTAGCCGATGCCCGATTCCATCTGCATCGCCACGATCTGCGGATTTACCGCCACGCCGCAATCGACCGCGCAGACCACGCGCTCGATATGGAGGGCATCTTTCCGGCGCGAGAGCTCGACCACTTGCGCGACGAAGGTGCCGAAGGATTCGTGCACCGCGATGCCGCGCGATCGGTCCTTGCCGAGCGGCTTGCCCCAGCCGGCCTGCTTCGCGGCCAACTCCAGCACCGCGCTGTGCCGGGGGTGCTTCGTCAACAAGGCACGGCGCAGGGCAAGCGGATCCTTGTTGATCGCGCGTGCGATTTCGTCGAGGAAGCATTCAGTGGCGAACGCGGTGTGCGTCGAGCCGACCGAGCGCCACCATTGCACCGGCACGCCGACCTTCGGCGAATGCAGCTCCACCAGCCGGTTGGGGATTGCGTAGGGCAGGTTCGAGGCGCCTTCTACTGAAGTGGCGTCGACGCCGTTCTTCACCATCATCGGCTCGAACACGGTGCCGGCGAGGATCGACTGGCCGACGATGGTGTGCCGCCAGGCGGTGATCTCGCCTTGCGCATCGAGCCCCGCCTCGAGTGCGTGGTAGTACATCGGCCGGTAGTAGCCGGCGCGCATGTCGTCCTCGCGGCCCCACACCAGCTTCACCGGTGCGTTGCCGTTGATCGCCTTGGCGATCGCCACCGCCTCGAGGATGAAATCGGATTGCGGGTTGGCGCGGCGGCCGAAGCTGCCGCCGGCGAACAGCATGTTGAGCTTCACCTGGTCGGGCTTGAGATCGAGCATCTGCGCCACCATCGCCTGGTCGACGGTCTGGAACTGCTCGCCGTTCCAGATTTCGCAGCCATCGTTTTTCAGGCTGACGACGCAGTTCATCGGCTCCATCGACGCGTGAGCCAGATAGGGAAACTCGTAGGCGGCCTCCAGCGTCTTCGCCGCGCCGCGCAGCGCGCCTTCGGCATCGCCTTCCTTCAACGCCACCGTGCCCGGCGTCACCGCGAGGCGCTTGTACTCCGCCATGATCTCGGCGCTGCCGAGGCGCAATGCGCTCGACTCGTCCCACTCCGCGATCAGCGCATCGCGGCCCTTCTTCGCGGTCCAGTAATCCTTGGCCAGCACTGCGACGCCGGTGCGTGCCGGCGTGGTGAACGCGACCACCGCCTGGACACCGGCAATCTGCTGCGCCTTGGCGCCATCGAAGCTCTTCAGCTTGGCGCCGAAGCGCGGCGGGTGCAGCACCACCGCGGTCAGCATGCCGGGCAGCTTGATGTCCTGCGTGAACTTGGCGCTGCCGTTGGACTTGTCGCGCGCGTCGGTGCGGGGCAGGGATGCCGTTCCGATATAGACAAAGTCCTTCGGGTCCTTGAGCGGCACGTCGACCGGCACCACCTGCGTCGCGGCATCGGCCGCGAGCTCGCCGAACTTGGCCTTCCTGCGGCTCTTGCGATGCTCGACCACGCCCTTGGAGACCGTGATCTCGGAGCGCGGCACGTTCCAGCGCTCGGCCGCCGCGCCGACCAGCATCAAGCGCGCCGAAGCGCCCGCCTTGCGCAGCTGCTCGTAGGAATTGGCCAGCGCCGTGCTGCCACCGGTGCCTTGCGCCTCGCCCCAGAAGAGGTTGTTGTAGCGTTTCGCATCGGCGGGCGCGCCTTCGACGCGGATCTGCGACCAGTCGGCGTCGAGCTCCTCGGCGACGAGGGTCGGCAGGCCGGTGTGCGTGCCCTGGCCCATCTCCAGGTGCTTCACGATCACCGTGACGGTGTTGTCCGGCCCGATGCGCACGAAGGCATTTGCCTCCAGGCTGGCGCTTTGTCCACGCACCGGTGGAAACGCCACGGCGAGGACCAGGGCGCCGCTGGCTTTGATGAAATCGCGCCGGCTGACGTTGGTGATCATGCCAGCCCTTTGGCCGCGCGCTTGATCGCCGCACGGATGCGCGGATACGTGGCGCAGCGGCAGATGTTGCCGGCCATCGCGGCGTCGATCTGCGCGTCGCTCGGATCCTTGTTCGCGTTGAGCAGCGCGGTCGCGCTCATCACCTGTCCCGACTGGCAGTAGCCGCACTGTGGCACGTTCTCGGCGACCCATGCGGCCTGGACCGTGCGGCCGACCTTGAAGAAGCCGATGCCTTCGATGGTGGTGATGCGCCGGCCGGTGACGGCCGAGAGCGGCGTCTGGCAGCTGCGCACCGGCTTGCCATCGACATGCACGGTGCAAGCGCCGCACAGCGCCATGCCGCAGCCGAACTTGGTGCCGGTCATGTCGAGGAAATCGCGCAGTACCCACAGAAGGGGCGTATCGGCCTCGGCATCGACCGAGACGGGCTTGCCATTGACGCTAAGCGGGGTCATGCGTGTTTCTCCAAGAACTTCCTAGGGCTCGGCGAACTTGAGCGGCGGGTAGTCGCGGCTGTACTGCGGCCCGGCGATGAATTCGCGCGCATCGTAAGTCCAGAACTGGCTCACCTCCGGATAGGTGGCGATGGTGGTGTTCACCAGCTCGCCGCCTTTGCGCTCGACCTTGCGGATGTAAATGTTCAGTATGGGTTTGGCGTGCTCGCCCAGCCGAATCGGACCCATCGGGCCGTGCTCGAGCTTCACGTCGTGCAGTGCTTTTACGAACGCGGCATGGTCCTCGACGCGTCCCTTGACCAGCTTCAGCGCTTCTTCGAGCCACAGCCCGGCCGTATAGGTGCCGGCGGTGTAGAAGCCCGGCGTCACCTTGTACTCGCGCTGGATCGAGGACACGAAGCGCTTGTTGTCCGGCGAGTCGCGATCGACCGCGTACCAGCTCGCGGAATACACGCCGAGCGCCTCGTCGCCCATGTTCTTGAGGATGCCCTCGTCGACGAAGGTCGGATTGCCGAACAGCGGCAGCTTCAGGCCGTATTCCTTGTAGGTGCGCAGGAAGCGCAGCGGATTGGACCCGGCGAAGCCGGCATAGGTGCAATCGACGTTGCTTTTCAGCTGTCCGACGAACGAGCCGTAGTCGGGCACATTCAGCGGCGGCCAGAGCTTCTGCACCACGCGCCCGCCGCCGTCCTCGAACACCCGGTGGAAGCCCGCTGCGCCTTCGTGCCCGTAGGTGAAATCGTCGGCGATCATCGCGACGCGCTTGCAGCCGGCCTGCTTCACCGCGTAGTCGCCGAGCGCGTACATCGGCTGCGCCGCGGTGCCGTAGACGTGGATCACGTAATCGCTTTGCTTGCGCTGCGCGAGATCGTTCTGCGCC
>DASWER010000171.1:0-2750 GCA_036394655.1 Burkholderiales bacterium | reverse complement strand
ATGCCGACCGCGGCGGACTGGGTGAGGAGCCGCTGGGCGATCGCGCGCGGCACGGTCGTCGGTTTTGCCGTCGGCATGCTGCCGGGAGCCGGGCCGACGGTGGCGTCGTTCCTGTCGTACACCGTGGAAAAAAAGGTGTCCAGGCATCCCGAGCAATTCGGCAAAGGCGCCATCGAAGGCGTCGCCGGTCCGGAATCGGCGAACAACGCCGCCGCAACCGCGGCGATGGTGCCGATGCTCACGCTCGGCATCCCGGGCTCGGCGACCACCGCCATCATGCTCGGCGGCCTGATGATGTGGGGCCTGCGGCCCGGGCCTTTGCTGTTCGAGAAGAACCCGCAGTTCGTCTGGGGGCTGATCGCCTCGCAGTACATCGCCAACGTCATGCTCTTGATTCTCAGCACGGCGTTCATTCCATTGTTCGTACGGGCACTGCGCGTGCCTTACAGCATCCTGATGCCGCTGATCGTGATCTTCTGCGTCACCGGCGCGTATTCGCTGAAGAACAGCGTCTGGGATGTCGGCCAGATGCTGGTGTTCGGCGTCATCGGTTACCTGATGAAGAAGCTGGGCTATTCACCAGCCGCCCTGGTGCTCGCCCTGGTGCTCGGGCCGCACGCCGAGCGTGCGCTGCGCCAGTCGCTCATCATCTCGGACGCCGGCATGGGCATTTTCTTCATGCGCCCGATCTCCGGCGTGCTGATGGTGCTGGCGCTGCTGGCCGTCGCGGTGCCTCTCATTGGCGCGCTTCGCAAGGCACTGCGCCGCTAGAGCCCGCTGCTGGTGCAGGTGTGGCGCCGGCGCGCCGAGTTGGGGCGCGATCGCAGCGCCCGAGCCGCGCGCCGATGGCGCGGTCGCGTGGCACAGCGTTTGCGTGGTCGAACCCGTTCCCTTCAGGGAGGGTTCTGCCATGTTTCGTCGGACTGTATTCATCATCGCCTCGCTCGCGGCAGCCGCATGCGCGTGCGCGCAGGGAACGTTGCGCATCGCCATGACGGCGAGCGACATCCCCACCACCACCGGCATGCCGAACAACGGCTTCGAGGGCATGCGCTTTCTCGGCTACCCGATCTTCGAGGGCCTGATCCTCTGGGATCTGACGAAGGCCGATGCGCCGGCGGGCCTGCGGCCGGGCCTGGCCACGGCCTGGAAGCAGGATGCCAAGGATCCGACGACGTGGATCTTCACCTTGAGGCGCGACGTCAAGTTCCACGACGGCTCGCCGTTCAACGCCGATGCGTTCATATGGAACATGGAACGCTACCTGAACGACAAGTCGAAACAGTACGAGCCGCAGGCGGCGGGGCTCACGCGCGCGCGCAATCCATATATGAAGTCCTACGCGAAGCTCGACGACTACACGGTGAGCGTGACGACGGTCCGGCCGCTGTCGTACTTCCCGATGCTGATGGTCTGGCCGCTGATGACCAGCCCCGCGGCATGGGAAAAGTCCGGCAACTGGAACGAGTATTCGAAAGCGCCCTCGGGCACCGGACCATTCAAGCTCGCGCGCTGGACGCCGCGGCAGAGCGCGGAGCTCGAGAAGAACGCGGCCTACTGGGACAAGACGCGCGTGCCGAAGCTCGACAAGATCGCGCTGCTGCCGGTACCGGAGGCAAATACGCGCACCGCCGCGCTGCGCTCGGGGCAGGTCGACTGGATCGAGGCGCCGGCGCCCGATGCGATCGACAGCCTGAAGCAGGCGGGCTTCGTCCTGTCGATGAACTCGTATCCGCATTATTGGCCCTGGTCGCTCAATACCACCAAGGCGCCATTCAACGACACGCGCGTGCGCCAGGCGATCAACTATTGCGTCGACCGCGAGGCGGTGGTGAAGCTGGTCGGCGGCACCGCCGAGCCGTCGGTCGGCTACTTCTCGACCAAGCATCCGAGCTTCGGCACACCGGCGCAGCATTACACCTACGACCCCGCCAAGGCGAAGCAGCTGCTCTCCTCGGCCGGGTACGCCGACAAGCGCATTCCGGTCAAGGTGATGATCTCGACCTCGGGCTCGGGCCAGATGCAGCCGCTGCCGATGAACGAGCTGTTGCAGAACCAGGTCGCGGCCTGCGGCTTCGACGTGAGCTTCGAGGTGGTCGAGTGGGGCCTGGTGCTCAACGCGTGGCGCAACGGCGC
Source organism: Burkholderiales bacterium (assembly GCA_036394655.1). Classification (GTDB taxonomy): domain Bacteria; phylum Pseudomonadota; class Gammaproteobacteria; order Burkholderiales; family SG8-39; genus SCGC-AG-212-J23. Next base: position 614 of record DASWER010000171.1, on the reverse strand, counting down.
GCCGAGCAAGGAGTCGCGCGGCGTCGACGCGCTCAACATCTCCAGCCCGTCGATCGACATCGCCACGATGGCGCGCTACCTGCTCTCGGCGAACGGCGGACCGAACGGCGCGAACTGGGGCCACTTCAAGAGCGAGGCCTACGACCGGATCCTGAACCGCATCGAGACCAGCACCGAGCCGAGCGAGCTCGCGCGCGGCACCACGCAGGCGCACCAGCTGATCGTCGACGAGGCGCCGTACCTCTTCGTCGTGCACGACCGCAATCCGGTCATGTTCTCCAAGAAGGTGAAAGGCTTCGTGCAGGCGCAGTCCTGGTTCCAGGACTACACGAAAGTCTGGATCGAGAAATAGCAGCGCCGACTGATTCAAGCTTGCTTCGCCGTCCGGGCAACTCCGATGCCTACTCCTCCTCCTCTCGGCTAGGGATGGCTCGGACGGCGAGCATTTAAGGAAATCCAGCGGTATTCAGCACGGCGCGCAGCAGCACGTTGCAGCCGGCCGCGAGATCCGCGGGCTTGGCGTTCTCGATCTCGTTGTGGCTGATGCCGCCTTCGCAGGGCACGAACACCATCGCGGTGGGCGCGATGCGCGAGAGGTAGACCGCGTCGTGCGC
>DASWER010000170.1:0-11951 GCA_036394655.1 Burkholderiales bacterium | reverse complement strand
TAACGGATCGCGCGCTCGAACAGGCGCTCGAACGGCAGCCGGCCGAACTTGGCGTGCAGCTCGACCCAGGCGGAGACGCAGCCGGGCACGCTCACCGTGTTCCAGCCGCGCACCGGCATCGCTTTCTGCCCGCGGAAATAGTCCGGCGTCCAGGCCGCCGGCGAGCGGCCCGAGGCGTTCAAGCCGTGCAGCTGTTTGCCGTCCCAGACGATCGCGTACGCATCGGAGCCGATGCCGTTGGACACCGGCTCGACCAGGCTCAGCGTGATGGCGGTGGCGAGGATCGCATCGACCGCGCTACCGCCCTCGGCGAGCATCTGCAATCCGGCCTGCGCCGCGAGCGGCTGCGAGGTCGCGACCGCATTGGCGGCCAGCAATGGCTTCCTCGGCCAGGCGTAGGGATTGTTCCAGTTGAAGCTCATACAGCGCGTATCTGGTGCATGTCGGTGTGTCCTTTGATCACTTTTTCGATGCCGTCCTGCTTGAGTGTGCGCATGCCGCTCGCGAGTGCCGTGGCGAGGATGTCGGCGACCGGTGCGCGCGTCTGCACCAGGCGCTTGACCGCCGCGTCGGCGCTCAGCAGCTCGTAGACCGCGAGGCGTCCCTTGTAGCCGGTGCGGTCGCACTCCTTGCAGCCCTTCATCTGGTACATCGTGATTTTCTCCTGGCGCCATTTGCGCAGCATCTTGTCCGCCTCGAGCGGCGTGCCTTCGCAATATTCCGCGGCGATCGCTTCCATTTCGCGCACGCTCGGCTCGTGCTTTACGCGGCACTGGGTGCACAGCCTGCGCACCAGGCGCTGCGCCAGCACGCCGAGCAGCGCGTCGGCGAAGTTGAAGGGATCCATGCCGAGGTCGAGCAGGCGTACCACGGCTTCCACGGCGCTGTTGGTGTGCAGCGTGGAGAGCACGAGGTGGCCGGTGAGCGAGGCCTCGATGCCGATCTTGGTGGTCTCGGCATCGCGCATCTCGCCCACCATGATCACGTCCGGATCGGCGCGCATGAAGCTGCGCATGGCGGCGGCAAAGGTCCAGCCGATCTTGGCGTTCATCTGCACCTGGCGCAGCCCGGCCTGCGTGATCTCGATCGGGTCTTCCGCGGTCCAGATCTTGATGTCGGCGGTGTTGAGAAAGCCGAGCACGGAATGCAGCGTCGTGGTCTTGCCCGAGCCGGTCGGCCCGCAGACCAGGAACAGGCCATGCGGCCGGGACATCATCTGCTTGATGGTCTCGAGCGCCCCGCTGTCGAAGCCGAGCTCGTCGATCGGCTTGGGCACGGCGGCGGCCAGCACGCGCATCACCACGTCCTCGAGGCCGTTGGCCGTCGGAATGGTCGCGATGCGCAGCTCGACATCGAGCGGACCGAAGCGCTTGAAGTCGATCTTGCCGTCCTGCGGCTTGCGGCGCTCGGAGATGTCGAGCTGGCTCATCACCTTGAGGCGCGAGATGACCGCGCTCCTGAAGCGCGCCGGGATCTCGAGATAGTTGACCAGCACGCCGTCCTTGCGGAAGCGCACGCGCACCATCTTGCCGCGCGGGTTGACCTCGATGTGGATGTCCGAGGCCTTCTGCTCCACGGCGTCGACGATCATCTGGTTCACCAGCTTGACCAGCGTGCTGTCGGTCAGCGGCGCCTGCTGGTCGCTCGCCTCATCCGCGCCGCCTTCGAACGTCAGGCGCTGCGTCAGCGCGCCGATGTCGATGTCCTCGCGCGCGCGGCGCGCTGAAGGCTCGGGTTCCGCGGGCCCGTAGGCGAGCTCGAGCGCCTGGCGGATCTCGTGCGGCGGCGCCACCACCGGGATCAGCTTGGTGCCGGCGACGAAGCGCACCTCTTCCATGCGCTCCATGTTGGTCGGATCCTCGACCACCACCACCAGGCCGTTGTCGCCTTCCGCCAGCGGCAGGACCTGGTAGCGGGTGGCGACGGCGGCGGGGATGCGCTTCAGGGCCTCGGCGGACGGGCGGAACTTGCGCAGGTCGACCACCGGGATGCCGAGCTTCTTGGCCATCACGTTGTGCACCACTTCCATCTCGACCACGCCCATGTCGGCGAGGATCTGGCCGAGCGTCATGCTGCGGTCGCGCGCCTCGATGGCGAGCGCCTCGTCGAGCTCGGCCGGCGTCAGGAAGCCCAGCTCGACCAGGGTCTCGCCGAGCTTCTGCACCGGCTGCGCGCGCTGCGCCTTGAGCGCCGCGGCGAGCTGCTCCTGCGAAACGATCTGGTTCGCCGTCAGGTATTCGCCGAGCTTGCGCGAGCGCATCAGCTTCTGCTTCTCGAGCGCCTGGGTGATGCTCCCGGGCGAAGCCGCCTCCTGCTCGACCAGCAGCTCGCCGAGCGGCCTGCCGATGCGGCTCTCGCGCGCGGCATGTGTGGGCACGAACCAGCGCACCACCCCATGGTCTGCGGTTTGCGCCACGAACAGGAACAAACCGCAGAGCGCCTGCACGTGCCCCACCGTCTCGCCTTCGAGCAGGCCGCCGTCGGCGAGCGTGACCGAAAACGGCTGGTGCTCGGACGGTGCGTGCAACCCGGCGCCATCGGGCAGCGTGTGCACGTCGAGCCGCACGGCATCGAGCAGTTGCAGCGTCAGCAGCCCCGAGAACGCGATGGTCACGGCGCTCTTGCCGTCCTCGGGGCGGAATTTCAGGATCTCGTGCTCCGGAAGGAAGTTCTGCAGCAGGCCCGCCGCCTTGCCGCCGTCGGTGAAGGTCAGCAGGCACGGCTCGCCTTCCTGCGGCGGGCCGCCCTGGTACTCGTAGTAAGGCGGCGCCGGCCAGACAAACTTCGGGCTGCGCGCCTCGACGTCGCGCAAGGCGCGCGTGATCTTCGTCGTGCGATCGGCTGCGCTCATGCGGTGACCTCGAAGTCGAGCACCACGCGGCCGACCACGCGGCCGCCCTTCAGGTCCTCGAGCGCCGCATTGGCCGCCGACGCCGGGCGCGTTTCGACCGGCAGCGGCTTGAGCTTTTTCTTTTTCGCAAGCTGCACCACGGCTTTCAGCTCCTGCAGGTCGCCGACGTAGGAGCCGACGATGCCGATCGCGCGCTGCGCGATCGGCGGCATGGGATGCGAGAGCTCGCCGCCGTGCAGGCCGACCAGCACGTAGCGCCCGCCCTTGCGCAGCGCGGCGAGGCCGAGCGCCGCGGTTGCCGGCATGCCGACGAAGTCGATCGCGCCGGCGATGCCGAGGAGTTGCTGCGCGGCCTGCGGCGAGCGCGTGTCGACGCCTTCCTTTGCGCCGAGCTTGCGCGCCGTCTCGAGCTTCGCCGGGTCGATGTCGCAAGCCACGATGTTCGTTATCCCGCGCGCGCGCAGCACGGCAATCCCGGCGAGGCCGACGCCGCCGCAGCCGATCACCGCGACGCGGTCGTTCTTTGCGAGCGGCGGCAGCTTGGCGGCTGCGCTATACGCGGTGAGGCCCGAGCAGGCGAGCGTCGCCGCGAACGCATCGTCGATGCCCGAGGCATCGACCAGGTATTTCGCATCCGGCACGAGCACATGGGTCGCATAGGCACCGCTGCGGTTGACGCCCAGAATGCGGCTTCCCGAGACGCAATAGTTGTCCTGCCCGGCCTTGCACACCGCACACTTGCCGCAGCCGATCCACGGAAAGACCAGCCGCTTCTGCCCGACCTTGACACCACGGGCCCGGGGCCCGAGCGCTTCCACGATGCCGAGCGGCTCGTGGCCGAGGGTGAAGGGCGGCACGCAGCCGCGCTCCTTCACATAGAAGCGCTTGCCGCCGCCCCAGTCGAAATAGCCTTGCCAGATGTGGAGGTCCGAGTGGCAGACGCCGGAGCGCGTGATGCGCACCAGCACCTCGCTGCCCTTCGGCTGCGGCGTCTCGGAGAGCACCTTCTGCAGTGGTTTTCCGTGCTCGATGATCTGATAGCTGATCACGTCTGCGCCGCCTGCAAAGCTTGGTCGATGTCCCAGAGGATGTCGTCGAGCGTCTCGATGCCCACCGACATGCGCACCATGTCGGGCGTGACGCCGGCTTTGAGCAGATCGGCTTCCTCCATCTGGCGGTGCGTGGTCGAGGCGGGATGGATCACCAGGGTCTTGGCGTCGCCGATGTTCGCGAGGTGGCTCATGAACTGCGCCGCCTCGATGAAGCGCTCACCGGCTTTCGCTCCTCCCTTCACGCCGAAGTTGAGCAGGCCGGAGGCTCCTTTGGACAGGTATTTCTTTGCCAGCGCGTGATATTTGTTGTCAGGTAGCCCGGGGTAGTTGACCCACGCCACCTTCGGGTGCGTCTGGAGGAACTTGGCTACTGCCAGCGTGTTGGCGCAATGCCGGTCCATGCGCACGTGCAGCGTCTCGAGTCCCTGCAGCAGGAGCCAGGCGTTCATCGGCGAGAGCGCCGGCCCGAAGGTGCGCATGATCTCCATGCGCGCCTTCATGGTGTAGCCGAAGTCGCCGAAGGTCTCGTGGAAGATGACGCCGTGGTAGCCCGGCGAGGGCGAGGTGAACTCGGGAAATTTGCCGTTGCCCCAGTTGAAGTTGCCCGACTCGACGATCACGCCGCCCATCGTCGTGCCGTGGCCGCCGATGTACTTGGTCGCCGAGTGCACCACGATGTCGGCGCCCCACTGCATCGGCCGGCACAGATACGGCGAGGGCACCGTGTTATCCACCACCAGCGGGATCTCGGCCTGGTGCGCGATCTTCGCCAGCGCCTCGAGGTCCACGATGTTGATGAGGGGATTGCCGAGCGTCTCGGCGTAGAGCAGCTTGGTCTCCTTGCGGATGGCGCGGCGGAAGTTCTCGGGATCCGCAGGGTCGACGAAAGTGGTCTCGATGCCGAGCTTCTTCAGGTTCACATTCAGGAGCGTATGCGTCCCGCCATAGAGCGTGGACGCCGAGACGATGTGATCCCCCGAGCTGCACAGCGTGAGGATCGCCGTGACTTCCGCGGCCTGGCCGGTGGCGCAGGCGAGCGCCGAGCGCCCGCCTTCCAGCGCTGCCATGCGCTCCTCGAACACCGCCACCGTCGGGTTCGAGATGCGGCTATAGACGTTGCCGAAGGTCTGCAGGTTGAAGAGGCTCGCCGCATGCTCGGCGGAATCGAACACGAAGGAGGTGGTCTGGTAGATCGGCGCCGCGCGCGCGCCGGTCGCCGCATCGGGTATCTGCCCGGCGTGCAGGCACAGCGTCTCGAAACCGAACTTGCGGTCAGCCATTGCTGCTTGCGCTCCCCAGTAGACCTACTGGGATTCTATCGTCGCCTCGAGGCCGGGCGAGACGGTAACGCGCACCGCGAGCTCCTGCGTGCCGCCGCCGAGGATCACGCCGCGCATCGGCGTGACGTCGGCGAAATCGCGGCCCCAGCCGAGCGTGACGTGGGCATCGTCGACGATGCAGTTGTTGGTCGGATCGATGTCCACCCAGCCTGTGCGTTCACCGCAATAGAGCGAAGCCCAGGCATGCGACGCATCGGCGCCCACCAGGCGCGGACGCCCCGGCGGCGGCGAGGTGAGGATGTAGCCGCTCACATAGCGCGCCGCGAGGCCGATCGAGCGCAGGCAGCCGATCATCAGGTGCGCGAAGTCCTGGCATACGCCGCGGCGGTCCTTGAGCACCTGGCTGAGCGGCGTCGAGACGCTGGTCGCCGTGCGGTCGAACTTGAAGTCGCGGTGGATGCGCCGCGCGAGGTCGCTGGCCGATTCGAGAATCGCGCGGCGCGCGGTGAAGCTCTTCACTGCGTAGTCGGCAAGCTCGCGGGAGCGCTCGATGTGCGGCGAGTCGAACAGGAATTCCGCCGGCTCGGCGAGCGGCGGCGCGTCGAGCGCGCTCAAGCGCGCCCGCACCGCTTCCCAGGAGGTCTTCGGCGCGGCGAGCGCGGCGTGCGCGCGGGGTTCGACGGTCACGACCGACGCGGCGCGCACCGTCAGCGTCTGGTGCGGCACGGCAATCACCAGGCTGGCCGTGCGATTGCCGTAATAGTCCTCGCGCTGCGTCATCTCGTTCGCGGTCGGCTCGACGCTGATCTCGTGCTTGTCGCAGCGCTGCCATGCCAGCGCGCGCGGGCTGAGGTGCAGGAGCTGCTGCGACAGCAGGACCGGGGTGGAATAGCGGTATTGCGTCTCGTGGGTGACAGACAACTTCATCTAGGTGGCGAAGGTCTGGCTGCTCGCTTCGCCGACGTGGCTGAAGAAGCGCAGCCCGAGCTGCTCGCCGTGCCGGTAAGCCGCCGCCTGCCAGTCGTCGAGCCGTGCGAGCAGCCGCTCGTTGCCCGGCTGGAAGTCCTTGCCGGGGTCGAGCTGCAGCAGCCCCTTCAGCGCGCCGTGGAAGCGCTCGTCGCCGAAGTCGCCGAACAGATCCGAGAGGCGCCGCGCGTAATCGCGCAGGCCTTGCACCTGGAAGGCGATCGAGCGCGGGTTGGCCTCGTCGCGGATCAGGAGGTCGAGCACCGGCAGCCAATCCGGCCGCGCCATGTAGCGTGCCCGGTAGGTGATGATCGAGTCGGTGAGCCGCAGGAGCCAGGTCAGGTCCATGTCCGGCGGGCCGGCGACGCTGTGCTTGAGCGCGGTGCACAGCCACTGCAGGCGCTCGAGGCGCCGCCCGACGGACAGGAAGCGCCAGCCGGGGTCGCGCGTCATGCCGTCGAGCGCGTAGCCCGCGAGCGTGGTGAAGCCGACGATCGCGAGATCCAGCTCGGCGAGCAGATCAGAGAACGCCACCCTGCGCCCGCGGCGCTGCGTGACCGACTGCGTGAGGCGGTTGAGCGCGCGCCAGTTGTCGAGCGACAGCCGTTCGCGCAGATTCGAGGCGACGCGCATCAGCTGGCGCAGGTTGGCGGCGAGCCCGGGCTGCGCATCGTCGGTGATCGCCGCGCGCAGGGCGGCCGAAAGCTCCTTGTCGTCCGGTGCCGCTGCGGCGGCGGGCAGGATGCCGGCGCGGCGCAGCAGCTCGAGCATCACCGGCCGCGCGCGCTCGTCATCGTCGCCGGGGACGTTGTCGCCGAAGCGGCCGAGCGCGACGCGCAGCAGCCGCGCCGTGCTTTCGCTGCGCTCGCAGTAGCGGCCGAACCAGAACAGGTTCTCGACCCCGCGGCTCGAGAGATTGGTGCCGGCGCGCACCAGGTCCTGCTCCTGGATCGAGCGGCGCAGCAGGCTGAAGCTCGACACCGGGCCGGAGGCGAGTACCCAGGTGTCCTTGCTCGAGCCGCCGCGCTGCATCGAGATGACGCGCGTATCGGCCGCGCTCGCGACGCGGGTCAGCCCGCCCGGCATCACGACGTAGCCGTTCGGCGTGGCGCAGGCGAAGACGCGCAGGCCGATCGAGCGCGGCAGCAGGCGCGGATGCGCCCGGTCCCACACCGGCGCCTGGGAAAGCTGCACCAGCTCCTGGGCGACGTAGTCGTTCGGACGCGAGCGCAGCATGGCGATCACGCGCTTCTTGCCGCGCTCATCCAGATCCTCGCCGAACATCGGCTCGACACGCTGCTGCGGAAACGCACCCTTGATCACCAGGCGATCCACCCTGGCGATGACCTCGTTCAGCGCCGCGGGCTCGCCGCACCACCAGGTGGCGACCGAGGGCATCTTCAGCGGCTCGCCGAGCAGCTTCTGGGCGAGATTGGGCAGATAGCCAAGCAGCGTGCTCGATTCCAGGAGATTCGAGCCGAGCGCATTGGCCACCAGCACGTTGCCGCGGCGCACCGCGTCGACCAGGCCCGGGATGCCGAGCGCCGAATCATTGCGCAGCTCGAGCGGATCGCAGAAGTCGTCGTCCAGCCGGCGCAGGATCGCATGCACGCGCTGCAATCCGGAAAGCGTCTTCAGCCATACGCAGCCTTCGCGCACGGTGAGGTCGTTGCCCTCGACCAGCGCGAGGCCGAGATAGCGCGCGAGATAGGTATGCTCGAAGTAGGTCTCGTTGTGCGGCCCCGGGGTCAGCAACACCGTGAACGGCGCACCGTGGTCCTGTGGTGCCCAGTGCGCCAGGCTGTCGCGCAGTGTGGCGAAGAACTGCGCGAGGTGCTGCACCTTGAGATCGCGGAACAGCTGCGGGAAGGCGCGCGAGATGATGATGCGGTTCTCGAGCGCGTAGCCTGCGCCCGAGGGCGCCTGGGTGCGGTCGCCGATCACCCACCAGTGGCCGTCGGGCGAGCGCGCCAGGTCGGCGGCGTAGAAGTGCAGCATCACGTCGCCGGCGTGCTTGATGCCGCGGCAGGGACGCAGGTAGCCCGCGTGGCCATAGACCAGCGCGGGGGGTAGCAGCCCCTCCTTCAGCAGGCGCTGCTCGCCGTACACATCGATCAGCACCTTGTTGAGCAGTGTCGCCCGCTGCACGATCCCCGCCTCGACGGCGCTCCATTCCTCCTGCGGCAGGATCATCGGCAGCACATCGAGCTCCCACGGGCGGTCGGCGCCCTGCGGGTCGGCGTAGACGTTGTAGGTGATGCCGTTCTCGCGCACCTGGCTGTGCACCGAGTGCAGGCGCTCGCGCATGCGCTCGGCGGGCCAGGCCGCGAGCTGCTCGATCAGCGGCTTCCAGTGCGCGCGCGGCGTGTGCGGCGCCTCGAAGAGCTCATCGAAGCGGTCGGTGGCCTGCGGATATTCGGCGAGCAGCTCGCGGGACATTGCGGCGAGAGTAGCACCCGTTTGGACTTCAGTTGTGCAAAGGCACCTTTGGGGAAAGCAATGCCTCAACGGACTCTGTTGCAGCGCTCTTGACGCGCTGGTGCGCTTCTTTTAGGAGCGCGTCTGGCAATTCTGAATCAACTGCTTGACTACGCCTTTCGATTGGCAGTGTCAGGCTTACATTCTTCAACTTTTCTCTATAGCACTTGCGTCCGTATGAATATCGCCATGTCTTCGCATTAAGAAGCGCGGCTACGTAGATAAGCACGCTGTTAGGCATCGGACTGATCGGTAGAAGGACCGCCACGTCATCCTTCGCGCCAAACCTATATGGATGAAAGTGGGTGGTAAGCGGAGCACCATTGAATGCGACAGTCAGGACGTGTGAGTGCGTGTTTTCGTTTGGTATGTCGTAGTACCCAATCAATCCGTTGTTCTCCCACCCACAAGATATCAATGGCACTCTTCCTGAATCCAATTCACTCTTGGCATGGAAGTGCCCGGGCACCAGGCGAAAAAGTTGGCCAATTTGGAATTCTTTGTACATCATGTGGCGCTCTCGGCAATCAAGATAGACATAGCGCCTCGCAGTACGCGAGTCATTCCCCCTTTGATGTCGTTCTCCGCAGCTGGCGCGTCTGACAAATAATTCTCAGGTACGAGTTCCAACATAGGGTCGGAGAAATCTATGGCTGCTACTTTCTGGAACCGTTCAATGTCCGGAACAGGGTGAGCTGGGTTGGCGACGAAGGCCTTTAGCGAATCTCGGATAGCAATGAAGTCGTTTTTGGCGCGAGCGTTGGGCAACCTTTTCCGCTTGTGTTTCAAGAGACCGTCATTCAAGGCGCGCATCCATAGCACCCCTTGGTCCACCGGATGCGGAATGCCTTTCTTCACAATCATTGCCAAAGGATAGATATCGGCCGGATAGAACAATTCTCGATGGAAGGTAATTACTGAAAGCAATGTGTGATTCTTTAGCAAGCTGTTCTGACGCCAATTCTGGTAGATACCCGGACGCACCATCGAGGGATACGGAAGGATGGCGAATAGGAGACCACCATCCTGCATCTGCTTGAGTGCGTGCTCTACGAACTTAAATTCCTTTTCATCGCTCGTCTTTAGAGCGAAAGGTGGGTTCATGAGTACACGAGTTACGACCGCCTGTTCCGCTGTCGGCGGAGTCTTCGAATAGACAACATGTCCATTGCGATCACCGACGATGTTCTTCTGAAAGCAGTTGCCGTCGATGATCCTATTCTTTCCGTCGCCCCGAAAGATCATGTTTACCAAAGCAAGTGCTACGACCTCCGCATCCTGTTCGACGCCCAGTATGTTGCGAAGACGGAATTTGCGAACTTGGGCATTGTTGGCCGACTTCTTCACACTGTCGAATGCGGCGACGAGGAAGCCGCCCGTGCCACAGGTCGGATCAAACACTACATCTTGAGCCGTGATGCCAAGGACATCGACCGCCAGTTTCGTGACGTGTCGTGGCGTCAACACGACTCCAATCTCCTTGGCGCCATTACCGTATTTGAGGAAGACCTCATAGAATTTTCCAAGCACATCAGTGCCTGAATTCATGGCAGAGCGGATGTTCAGCTTTCGAAGCTCCTGAATCGTTCGAACGATGGCGGTTTTAAACTTAACGTGGTTGTCCTCCGTCGTCGGCAACGCGATGGAGATGAATGTCATGAACTCCAGCTTTCCCTCATTCGCCAGCAGACGCCTTGCCCGAGCGTTTATTTCTGCAATCAGGACACTCGGTGCGGCATCGACGTTTGGTGGCGTATCTTCAATTAGCGATAGTAGAAGCGCGGCCATCACCCGGGCTCGAAGATTTTTGTTTATTGCACCAAGATGCAAATAGCTGTTAATCCGTTCCGCCGCATTGAGGAACTGCGCTTCGTCTACGGGTACATCCTCAATCGCTGGGCCTCTGTCGAGGATCGCCCGCACAATTTGAGGCGACAGAAGAGAGGTGGCAGCTTTGCCGTTGAACGTAACAGGGCGGTAGGTTTTTCCGACCAGATACCTTGTTTCCATGAGGTATCCAGTCGCATGGTTTCCCGCTACACCCGATACAAAGGGAGCGCGAATTTCTGTTGACTCGTTGATGCGCCGCGCATAGTCCTCTGCCTCTTCGACGGCCCGCCCCAGGTGGCGCTGATCCTTCTTGGCTTCGATGATCCAGAAACGCGTCTCAGCAACCTTTACGATGTTTTCTGGACGATCTTTTTTGAGCGCTGCCCGAATCTCCGGATGCTCAAGACATTCGTTCTGCGTGTATACGCATCCAGTAGCAAAACGGGAAGGGTTGCGCGTATCCCAGCCGAGTTCCCTTAACGTCTCTTTAATGAAGACGTAAGCGTCAACCTCGGTTGCGCGTTGTTTTGAGGAGACCATTATCTGCGCCTTTTCGGCGAAGGCCGCTGTCGCGGCCTATTCCAATAAGGGCTTTTGCACCTCGGGCAGACAGTTGGTAGTTGGCGATCTTTCTCGGAGCGGTCGCGCGGTAGCCACTGGTGCTCGCAGCGTTCACAGCGATAACCTTCGAGAGATACAACTCCCATCCCTTGCAGGATATATTTACTCGTAAATCCGGTCAACTAAGATATCTAACATATATCCCTATAGAGGATATAGTGACGATATATATCCAAGGGCCTTTAGCGCCGAAGGTCGAGCGTGAAGGGAAAATTCGGATTGCGCTCTTCTGCGAGCACGGGTACGTGGCGCGGCGTGTGCCCGATGCGCACGAAGCGCGCGAGCCGCCGGCCCTCGGCTTCGTAGGCGTTGACGGGGAAATTCTCGTGGGCCAGGCCGCCCGGATGGGACACGTGGTACTGGCAGCCGCCGAGCGAGCGCTCCATCCACGTGTCGACCAGGTCGAAGGTGAGCGGCGCGTGCACGCCGATGGTCGGGTGCAGCGCCGAGGGCGGCTGCCACGCGCGATAGCGCACGCCGCCGACGTATTCGCCGACGTTGCCGGTGGACTGCAATGGCACGCTGCGGCCGTTGCAGGTGACGATGTGACGCCCGCCTACCAGGCCGGTCACTTTCACCTGCAAGCGCTCGAGCGAGGAGTCGACGTAGCGCGCGGTGCCGCCTGATGCGCCTTCCTCGCCCAGCACGTGCCAGGGCTCGAGCGCCGCCCGCAATTCGATTTGCGCGCCGCGGGTCGCAAACTCGCCGTAGCGGGGGAACCTGAACTCGAAGTGCGGTGCGAACCATTGCGCCTCGATCGGGTAGGCGAACTCGCGCAGCTCGGCGGCGACGTCCTCGAAGTCCTGCCACACGAACCACGGCAGCATGAAGCGGTCGTGCAGCTCCGTGCCCCAACGCTTGAGCCTGGCGGGC
>DASWER010000169.1:0-2279 GCA_036394655.1 Burkholderiales bacterium | reverse complement strand
CTTCTTCGGCTTGCACGGCCGCGTGGTCATGATGGCGACGCGGTGGCCGAGGAAGATCGCCTCTTCCAGGTCGTGGGTGATGAAGAAGATGGTGACCTTGTTCTTGTAGTAAATCTCCAAGAGGGCTTCGTGCATCACGCTCTTGGTGAGCGAATCGAGCGCGCGGTAGGGCTCGTCCAGCAAGAGCGCCTTCGGGTCGTTCATCAGCGCGCGCACGATCTCCACGCGCCGGCGCATGCCCGAGGACACCTCGCCCGGATAGTTGTGCTCGACGCCGGAAAGCCCGGCGTCGGCCATCATCGCGCGGCCCTTGTCGAGCGCCGCGCGGCGCGCGAGCTTGCCTTGCATCACCGGGCCGAAGATCACGTTCTCGAGGTTGCTCTTCCACGGGAACAGCGCGCCGTTCTGGAACACCACGATGCGGTCCGGGCCGGAGCTCGCCTTGGGGCTCGCGGTGGAGCACAGCACCTCGCCGTCCATCACGATGCGGCCCGAGGTGATGTCGTGGAAGCCGGCGATGGCGTTGAGCAGCGTCGTCTTGCCGCAGCCCGAGGGGCCGACGATCATGCAGATCTCGCCGGGCTCGATCTCGAGCGAGCAGTGGTCGACCGCCATCACCGCCGCGCCTTCCGGGTCGTACACCTTGACGACGTCCTCGATGACGATATGACCCCGGGTCATCGCTCGGACAGTGCGAGCTCGCGCACGCGCCATTCCATCATGTAGTCGCCGGCGATGCGCACCAGCGCGCTGGTGATGTAGCCGACGATGCCGAGGGTCGCCATGCCGATGATGATCGTCGGATAGCGCACCATCATGTACGAGGTGTTGATGACGTAGCCCAGGCCGTACTGGCCCGAGACCATCTCGGCGGCGACCAGCGAGAACCACGACACGCCAACCGAGATCTGCAGCCCGGTGAAGATGAACGGCAGCGCCCCCGGGATGATCACGTGGCGGAACACCTGCCAGCGATCCGCGCCGAGGCAAGTGGCGGCGCGCACGTAGGACTCGTCGATCGACTGCACGCCGAGCATGGTGTTGAGCGCGGTGGCGAAGAACGAGGCGAGGAACGCGAGGTAGACCACCGCCGATTCGGTGGCGATGAACATCACGATGGCGAGCGGCACCCAGGCGAGGATCGGTATCGGGCGCAGCATCTCGAACAGCGGAAACACGTACTCCTTGAAGGCGCGCGACCAGCCGAGCAGCAGGCCGAAGCTCACGCCGAGCAGCGTGGCCAGGCCAAAGGCCTTGGTGACGCGCCACACCGAGACCAGGATGTGCTGGTAGTACTCGGCGGTGTAGATCGACAGGCCGTAGGTCGGCGCCGGCGAGAGCCACTCCTTGACCACCGAGGTGAGGCCCGGCATCTCGCGAAAGCGCGGCAGCTTCCATACCTCGACGGCGAGATACCAGAAGCCGAGAAACAGCGCGAAGCCGATCACCATCAGGTAGGGGCGCGGGCTCCTCAGCCAAAGCGACAGGCGGTACATCGTCAAAGAGAGGCTGGACATCTCCTCGGTGAGCGGCCCGGAGAGGCGCCGCACCTTCGCCAGCAGCGCAGGCACCGTGAACTCGCGCTGGATCATGCTGGTGAAGCGCTCCAGCACCCGGCCGCCTTCGAGCGGCTCGGCGGCGAGCAGGCCGAGCAAGGCCTCGACATTGATGCGCAGGAGCTCGGTCGGCTCGCTGGCGCTCACCGCGGCCATGCGCCGGTTCTGGCCGAGAAGCAGCCCGGTCCAGCCGAAGACGCCGCCGCGAGTCACGCGCTTCAGGGCTTCGCGCGCGCGAAGCTCGGGATTCAGGACATGCTCGACGCGTCCCGAGACCACGACGAAGAGATCGTCGGCGGGATCGTCCGGGCTGTAGATGCGGCTGCCTGCGGCATAGCGCGCCGGCTGCGCAATCGCCGCGATGCGTGCGAGCAACGCCTCGGAAGCCTCTCCGAAGGGCGTTGTCTCGCGCAGGACCTCCATCAGTTGGCGGGCGCCTGCGAGTCGGGCAGCGCCTTCACCTGGCCGATCGGCGCCTTGAGACCGCGCTCCTTGAGGATGTCCTCGGTCCACTTCGACTCGATCGCTTCCGGCCGCAGCTTCTCCACATTGATGCTCTTGATCGAGAACAGGAACGCCGAGGCGCGGTTGATGAGCTCGCGGGCTTCCGGCGTGAAGCCGTAGTGCAGGTTGTTGCGCACCGCCTGGCCGCCGGCGTTCGGGTCGTAGCTGCCATAGAGCGAATACCACAGCACGCGCTCGCCGAAGCCGGTGGTCTGCTCC
>DASWER010000168.1:0-1890 GCA_036394655.1 Burkholderiales bacterium | reverse complement strand
CGTGCTGCGCTGCGACCATCCCGACATCGAGGAATTCATCCACGCCAAGGACCATGGCGACCTCGCGAACTTCAACATCTCGGTCGGCGTCACCGACGAGTTCATGGTCGCGGTCGAGAAGGACCAGGTGTTCGAGCTGGTCCACAAGGCGAAGCCCTGGCCCGGCCAGGAAACCTATCAGCGCGCCGACGGTCTGTGGGTTTACAAAAAAATCCGTGCGCGCGAGCTGTGGGGCCAGGTCATGCGCTCGACCTACGACCACGCCGAGCCCGGCATCCTGTTCCTCGACCGCATCAACCGCGACAACAATCTCAACTACTGCGAGACCATCGAGGCGACCAATCCCTGCGCCGAGCAACCGCTGCCGCCCTATGGCTGCTGCTGCCTGGGATCGATCGATCTCACCAAATACGTCGCCGCGCCGTTCACCGAGCAGGCCAGGTTCGACTTCGAGCACTTCGCGCGCACCGTGGAAGTCTCGGTGCGCATGCTCGACAACGTGCTGGAAGTCACCGCGTGGCCGCTCGAGGCGCAGCGCAAGGAGGCGATGGCCAAGCGCCGCGTGGGTCTGGGCTTCACCGGCCTGGGCGATGCGCTCATCATGCTGCGCCTGCGCTACGACGGCGACGAAGCGCGCCGCATGGCGGCGACGATTTCCGAAGCGATGCGCGATGCCGCCTATCGCGGCTCGGTCGAGCTCGCCCGCGAGCGCGGCGCGTTCCCGCTCTTCAACGCCGATCTGTATCTCTCGGGCACCAGCTTCGCCACCCGCCTGCCGGCCTCGATCAAGCAGCTGATCAAGCAGCACGGCCTGCGCAACTCGCATCTGCTTTCCATCGCTCCCACGGGAACGATCAGCCTGGCATTCGCCGACAACGCGTCCAACGGCATCGAGCCGCCTTTCTCGTGGACCTATACGCGCAAGAAGCGCATGGCCGATGGCACGCTGAAGGAATTCCCGGTCGAGGATCACGCCTGGCGCCGGTACAAGTCGATGGGCGGTGATGCCGACAATCTGCCGCCCTACTTCGTCACCGCGCTCGAGCTTTCGGCGCGCGCGCACGAGCAGATGGTGGCGGCGGTCGCGCCTTACATCGACACCAGCATCTCGAAGACCGTGAACGTGCCCGAGGACTACCCTTACGGCGAGTTCCAGGACCTGTACCTGCACGCCTGGAAGTCGGGCCTCAAGGGACTCGCCACCTACCGCCCGAACAAGATCCTCGGCTCGGTGCTCTCGGTGGGAAGCACGCCGCAGGACTTCGTGCAGGACGACGTCAACCGGCGCATCACGGTGAAGTCGGTGCCGGCGCCGGTGCTGTCGTCGCTGCGCTGGCCCGGGCGTCCCGACCTGTCGGGCGGCAACCCCGCCTGGACCTACATGATCGAGCACCCGCAGTACCGCTTCGCGGTGTTCGTCGGCCACGTCGAGAATGGCATGCCGCACCCATTCGAAGTCTGGGTTAATGGGAGCGAACAGCCCAGGGGGCTTGGCGCGCTCGCCAAGTCGCTCTCCATGGACATGCGAGCCAACGATGCCGCCTGGCTCAGGCTCAAGCTCGACACGCTCGCCAAGACGCGCGGCGACGATGCCTTCGACATGCCGTTCCCGCCGCGCGGCGAGAAGAAGCAGATGCCCTCGATCGTCTCGGCGTTCGCGCAGATCGTGCGCTGGCGCGTCGAGCAGCTGCACGCCGGCATGGGCGACGAGCAGTTCAAGCTCGCCTCCGAGCAGGGCTCATCCCCGGTGATGGACGCGATGTTCGCGCTGAAGGAGCCGAAGACCGGCACCGACGGCACCATCTCGTGGACCGTCGATGTCTACAACCCGCGCACCGGCGACGACTTCGTGCTGGGCCTCAAAGAAATCGCCCTCCCCGACGGAACGAC
>DASWER010000167.1:0-2683 GCA_036394655.1 Burkholderiales bacterium | reverse complement strand
GGCGCGCGGCACTGGAGTTCGATGCCTTGCAGGCCGGCGCCGCCGAGCTCGCCTGGATCGTCGAGGACAGCGAGCTGCAGCGCGCGCTCTGGTCGGGTTTGAGCGCGCTGCCGCAGCGCTGCGAGCGCCTGACAGTTGATGCGCAGCAGGCGGTCATCACGTTCACCGACGCGACGGCAATCGCGGCGCGGCTGGTGGTCGGTGCCGATGGCGCAAATTCGTTCGTGCGCAATGCAGCGGGCATCGCCGCGCGCGAGCGCGATTACCAGCACGCGGCGCTGGTGGCCAATTTCCGCTGCGAGAAACCGCATCGCAACGTGGCGTATCAGTGGTTCCAGGGCGGGCCGGTGCTCGCTTTGCTGCCACTACCCGGCGAGCAGGTGTCGATCGTGTGGTCTTTGCCGGCCGCCGATGCGCAGCGCATCGCCGCCCTCGATGCAGAAGCGCTCGCCGCCGAAGTCGAGCAAGCATCGCACGGCGTGCTCGGCGCGCTGGCGCTTGCATCCGTCGTGCGCAGTTTTCCGCTGCGCCGGATTGCGGCGCGCAAGCTGGTGGCGCCGCGCGTGGCCTTGGCGGGCGACGCAGCGCACGCGATCCATCCGCTCGCCGGACAGGGACTCAATCTCGGCTTGCAGGATGCGCGCGTGCTCGCGGAAATCATCGCTGGCCGCGAGCCGGGGCGCGATCCCGGCGACTACCGGCTGCTGCGGCGTTATGAGCGGCGGCGCGCAGAGCCTATACTGGCCATGGATGCAGTGGTTGCCGGCCTGTTCGCGCTCTACGGCGCACGCGGCGGCTTCGCAGGCCGGCTGCGCAACGCAGGATTGAACCTCACCGACCGGCTGCCGGTCCTAAAGAACGTTCTCATGCGACAGGCGATGCGCTAATGATGATCCGCTCCCTAACGACGGCTGCCGTGCTCGCATTCGTCGCTACCGCGACGCTGGCCGACGAAGCGACGATCCGCAAGGTGGTCGAAGCCAAGCTCGCCGGCGCGAAAGTCGAGGGCGTGCAGCCCGGGCCGCTCGGCCTGTTCGAGGTGCGCTTCCGCGGTGCCTCGGGACAGCGCATCGTCTACACCGACGCCAACGCCACCCATATCTTCCTCGGCAAGATCTACGACGCCCAGAACGACCGCGACCTCACCGAGGAGCGCCTGCGCAAGCTGAACGCGATCAAGTTCGAGCAGCTGCCGCTCGACCAGGCGGTCAAGATCCAGCGCGGCAACGGCAAGCGCGTGCTCGCGATGTTCTCCGATCCGTATTGCCCGGCCTGCAAGCAGTTCGAGCAGACGCTGCAGCAGGTCGACGACATCACGATCTACGTGTTCATGTTCCCGGTGATCCGCCCGGAGCTCGCCGAGCAGTCGAAGGCGGTATGGTGCTCGCCCGATCGCGCCAAGGCCTGGCTCGATGTCGCGCTGCGCGGCAAGCCGCCGACGGCGAAGCCGAGCTGCGCCACGCCGCTCGAGAAGAACCTCGAGCTCGGGCGCAGCCTCGGCGTCAACAGCACGCCGACGCTGGTGCTCGCGAGCGGCGAGCGTGTCACCGGCGCGCTCAGCAAGTCCGACCTCACCGACCTGCTCGACGCGCGCTAGTCGGTCCGCGGCAGCGCCTCGCCGCGCGGCCACAGCAGCCACAGGCGCGCGTTCTGCCGCATGCGCCCGGCGCTGACTCCAGCCTGCTCTCCGGTACCCCAGAAGAAATCGGCACGCACCACGCCGCGGATCGCGCCGCCGGTGTCGTGCGCTGCGGCGAGTCGCAGCAGCGGCTCGTCCGAAAGTGGAAAGGTCGTGGCGAGAAATACCGGCGCGCCGAGCGGGATGAAGCGCCGATCCACGGCGAGGCTGTACTGCGGCACCAGCGGCACGCCGAGCGCGCCGACCGGGCCTCGCGGATCGGTCGATTCGCGGAAGAACACGTAGCTCGCGTTGACGTTGAGCGCGTCCTGCAGTTTCGCCGGGTTGGCCGCCGCCCAGGCCTTGATGCCCTGCATCGAGGCCTCCTCGAGCTTGAGCTCGCCGCGTTCCACGAGATTGCGGCCAAGCGAGCGGTACGGGTGGCCGTTCTGCTCGGCGTAGCCCAGGCGAATGCGCTCGCCGCGCTCGAGCTCGAGCTGGCCCGAGCCCTGGATCTGCAGGAAGAAAAGCTCTACCGGATCGGCCGTCCAGCCAATCACCGGCGCGCGGAAGCCTTCGCCGCGCGACTCGATCTCGGCGCGGCTGTAGTACGGCACCACGCGCTTGCCTTCGACGCGGCCGCGCAGGCGAAGATTGCGCACCTCCGGCGCCACCGCAGCGAGATCGACGACCACCAGATCGTCGGGCACGCCGAAGATCGGAAAGCGATTGGCGCTATCGCGCGTCCGGCTGCCGCGCAGGATCGGCTCGTAGTAGCCGGTGACGAGTCCCGTGTCGCCGCTCTCCGTGCTCGAGAGCGCGAACGGCGTGAACGTGCTCTCGAAAAAGCGGCGCGCCCCTGCTTCATCGCCTATTGCGATGGTCGAGGCAATGGCGCAGGCACTGATCATCGCGCCCGAAGCCCGCGGGCAGCCGGCGACAAAGGCGCGCAGGCTCGGCTCGAGGTTGGTGCTATCCCAGCCCGGCAGCGCGGCAAAGGAGGTTTCTACGTACTGCGCCCGCTCCGGCGCCGGCACCGGTTTGGGCGGCGGGCAGACGGGGCAG
>DASWER010000166.1:0-4128 GCA_036394655.1 Burkholderiales bacterium | reverse complement strand
TCGCGCTATGCGCTCGACAATCCGCGCGCCTGGGCCTTCGACGTGATGATCATGTTCTACGGCACGCTGTTCATGATGGCGGGCGCGTACACCCTGGCCAAGAACGGCCATGTGCGCGGCGACGTGATCTACGGCTTCTTCTCGCCGCGGGCGCAGGCGGCCGTCGACCTGACGCTCTACATCCTGTTCTTCCTTCCCGGCGTCATCGCGCTCACCTATGCCGGCTACTTTTATGCGGCGGAATCCTGGGCGATCAACGAGCATTCGAACATCACTTCCGAGGGGCCGCCGGTCTATCCCTTCAAGACGGTGATTCCGCTCGCCGGCGCGTTCGTGCTGGTGCAGGGCATTGTCGAGATCATCCGCTGCATCATCTGCCTGAAGACCGGCACCTGGCCCTCGCGTGAGGAAGACGTGGTGGAAGTGGATGTCGACAAGCTGAAGCAGGAGCTGCACGTGAAGGACGAGGACATCCAGAAGCTGGACCAGTACGTCGTGAAGCAGGAGCGCAAATGAAATTGCGCAAGGAGCTGTGGTTCGGCTTCTCCCTGATCGCGCTGATTATTCTCCCCACGCTGCTGCTGATGCCCTGGGGACACCTCACCAACGGTCACCTCGGCCTGATGATGCTGTCGCTGATCGTGGTGGGCATCATGATGGGCTTCCCCACCGCCTTCACCCTCATGGGCATGGGCGTGTTCTTCGCCTGGCTCGCCTACCGCAGCGTGAACCCGGCGCTCGCCAACCGGCAGGTGCTCGATCTGTTCGTGCAGCGCACTTACGGGGTGATGTCGAACGACGTGCTGATCGCGATCCCGCTGTTCCTGTTCATGGGCTACTTGGTCGAGCGCGCGCAGTTGATCGACAAGCTGTTCAAGAGCCTGCACCTCGCCCTGGCGCGCGTTCCCGGGGCGCTGGCGGTCGCAACCATCGTCACGTGCGCGATTTTCGCCACCGCGACCGGGATCGTCGGCGCGGTGGTGACGCTGATGGGCCTGCTCGCGTTTCCGGCCATGCTCAAGGCGGGCTACAACGTCAAGGTTTCCGCAGGCGCCATTACCGCGGGCGGCTGCCTGGGCATCCTGATCCCGCCTTCGGTGCTGCTGATCGTTTACGGCGCCGTCGCGGGCGTGTCGGTGGTGCAGCTCTACGCCGGCGCCTTCCTGCCCGGGTTCATGCTCGCCGGCCTGTACATCGGCTACGTCATCGTGCTGGCCAAATTGCGGCCCGAGCTCATGCCGCCCTTGCCCGCAAGCGAGCGACGCGTGGAGCTGCCGAGCTACGCGCAAGCGCTGCGGCAGTACGGCGGCAACGCGCTCGCGGGCCTTTCGCGAGCCTTTACCGGGCGCGCTGCCCCAGGGGTCGGGAAACGCACGGTGCTAGCCCAGCTCGTCGTCACGCTATCGCCGGCGCTTTTCATCCTTGCCATCCTCGGAGCGACCTACCACTCCGCGACCTCGCCGGAAGCGAAGACCGATACCGCGGGATTGATCGAGGCCGGCGGGGCGATCGCAGCCGACGCGAGCGAGTCGGAGCAGTCGAGCGGCCTGATCGGCGCGCCGGAAGCGGAGGAAGAGAACAAGCCGCAAGAGCTGGCGCCGCCACCGCAAGCTGAGGAGCAAAAGCCCGCTGCCGAGGCGAAGCCCGTCAGCGCCCCTGCGCAAAAGGTGCCGGCACCGCTGTGGTTCTGGATCGTGCTCGCCATAGGCGTCGCCACGATCGCCCTGATCTACTGGCTGTGGAGCTGGGAGCGGCTCGAGGTGTACAAGATGCTGCTCATCTCGTTCTTTCCCCTGGCGATCCTGATCCTGATGGTGCTCGGCTCGATCGTCTTCGGCCTGGCGACGCCGAGCGAGGCCGCAGCGGTGGGCGGATTTGGCGGGTTCCTGCTTGCTGCGGCCTATCGCTACACCGCTCACGTGCGCGCGCCGGCGGATCAGCGCGCCGGTCAGGGCAAAGCGATCCTGGCCACGGTGAAAGACCTTGGCACGATCCTCAAGGAGTCGTCGTTCCTCACCGCCAAGACGAGCGCCATGGTGTGCTGGCTGTTCGTCGGCTCGGGGATCTTCTCCGCCGCGTTCGCGCTGCTGGGCGGCCAGGAGCTGATCGAGAAGTGGGTGCTGTCGCTCGACATGACGCCGGTGCAGTTCATGATGCTCGCGCAGTTCATCATCTTCATCCTCGGTTGGCCGCTGGAATGGACCGAGATCATCATCATCTTCATGCCGATCTTCCTGCCGCTGTTGCCGCACTTCGGCATCGACCCGCTGTTTTTCGGCCTGCTCGTGGCGCTCAACCTGCAGACGGCATTCCTATCCCCACCCGTGGCTATGGCGGCGTTCTACCTGAAGGGCGTGTCGCCGCCGCATGTGACGCTGAACCAGATCTTCGCCGGCATGATGCCGTTCATGGGCATCCAGCTGATCGCGCTCGTGCTGCTGTATGTCTTCCCGCAGATCGGGCTGTGGTTGCCGCAAATGCTGTATGCCAGATGAGCAGCCGGCGCAGCTGAGCGCCGGCGAGGCGGCACGGCGCATCCGCGACGGCCTGCTGACTTCGGAAGAACTGGTACAGGGCTGCCTCGAGCGCATCCGCGCGGTCGAGCCGACGGTCCAAGCGTGGCAGTTTCTCGACGAGGAGCATGCGCTCGAGCAGGCGCGCGCGGCCGACGAGCGCCGGCGCAGCGGCGAGCCGGTCGGCGCGCTGCTCGGCATCCCGGTGGGCATCAAGGACATCATCGACACCGCGGACATGCCGACCGAGAACGGCACCGTGCTGCACAAAGGCCGCACACCGCGCTCCGATGCGGCGGTGGTGGCGAAGCTGCGCGCGGCCGGCGCGGTGATCATGGGCAAGACGGTGACCACCGAGTGCGCCTACTTCACGCCCGGCAAGACACGCAATCCGCACAACCCAGAGCACACGCCCGGCGGCTCTTCCAGCGGCTCGGCGGCATCGGTCGGAGCACACATGGTGCCGCTCGCGCTCGGCAGCCAGACCGCGGGCTCGGTGATCCGCCCCGCGGCGTTCTGCGGCGTACATGCCTTCAAGCCCACGCACGGCCTGATCCCGCGCACGGG
This sequence comes from Burkholderiales bacterium, assembly GCA_036394655.1. GTDB lineage: Bacteria > Pseudomonadota > Gammaproteobacteria > Burkholderiales > SG8-39 > SCGC-AG-212-J23. Next base: position 1,048 of record DASWER010000166.1, on the reverse strand, counting down.
TGTGCTGCAACTCTCGCGCACGCTCGATCACATCGGGCTGTTCGCACGCGGCATCGATGATCTCGCCCTGCTCGCCGAGCAGCTCACCGGTTACGACGAGCGCGACCCCGATACGCGGCCGCGCGCTCATATTCCATTCCGGAAAATTTCGGCGGAACAGCCGCCGATCGAACCCATGCTCGCGTTCGTCAAGACGCCGCATTGGGAGCGCGTCGACGCCGATGCGAAAGCGGCCTACGGCGAGCTGATCGAGGCGCTGGGCGACCGGGTCGAGGAAGTGGATCTCCTGCCATCGGCGCGCGATGCCTGGGAGTGGCAGCGCACCATCATGGAAGCCGAGATGGCCGCGAACCTCGAGCCGCTGTGGCTTGCCGGCAAGGAAAAACTATCGGAGCGGTTACGCGCGCTGATGGAGCGCGGACGCGAGACGCGCGCCGTCGATTACCAGCGCACGCTGCGCAGCCTGCCGGCAGTCGCCGAGGGCTTCGACGAGCTCTTCATGGAGCGCTACGACGCGATCCTCACGCCGGCGGCGCCGGGAACGGCGCCCAAGGGCCTGGGCTCGACGGGTGATCCGGCCTTCTGCACGTTGTGGACGCTGCTTGGCATGCCCGCAGTGTCGTTGCCGCTGATGCAGGGCGCCAACGGGCTGCCGATCGGCGTGCAGCTCGTGGGGAGAAAGAACTTCGACGCGCGGCTGCTCCGCACCGCGCGTTGGCTGGTTTCGCGTCTTACCTGAAAGAAACTAAGCTGCTACGGCGAGCGCCTTGAGGCGCTCGAGGTCGGCGAAGCCGGCCACCCAGTGCGTGAGGCGCCCCTCCGGGTCGCGGATCGCGCCGAGGGTCAGCTCCACGTTAGAGACTCTGCCGTCCTTGCCCCAGACCTGCAGCTCGCGGTACGCCGGCGCTTGCGCCAGCAAGCGGTAAAGCATCGCCTCGTCGCCGCGGAACACCACCGCGCCCAGGCCGCGGCCGATGGCCTCGCCGGCGCGGCAGCCGAAGAAGGCATCGAACGCCGGATTCACGTAGCTGATCGGCCGCGCCGGCGC
>DASWER010000165.1:0-2596 GCA_036394655.1 Burkholderiales bacterium | reverse complement strand
GTCCATGCGCGCGTCGAGCACCTCGAGCCGCTCCTCGCGCTGGCTGCCGCCGATGATCTCGCCGATGCCGGGCGCGAGCACGTCCATTGCCGCCACGGTTTTCCCATCATCGTTGACGCGCATATAAAAAGCTTTGATGGCTTTCGGATAGTTCATGACGATGACCGGCTTCTTCGCGTGCTTCTCGGTGAGATAGCGCTCATGCTCCGACTGCAGATCGACGCCCCACTTCACCGGGAACTCGAACTTCTCCTTGGCGCGCTCCAGCACCGAGATCGCCTCGGCGTAGTCGACGCGCACGAATTCGGACTGCACGATGCCTTGCAGTTTCGCGACGATGCCCTTCTCGATGCGCTCGTCGAAGAACGCCATGTCGTCCTGCCGTTCCTCGAGCAGCGCGCGGAACACATACTTCAGCAGCGCCTCGGCCAGGTCGGCGTCGTCGGAGAGGTTGGCGAACGCGATCTCCGGCTCGATCATCCAGAATTCCGCGAGGTGGCGGCTGGTGTTGGAATTCTCGGCGCGGAAGGTCGGGCCGAAGGTGTAGACCTTGCTGAGCGCGAGGCAGTAGGCCTCGACGTTGAGCTGGCCCGACACGGTCAGGAATGTTTCCCGCCCGAAAAAATCCTGCGCGAAATCCACCTTGCCCTGCGGCGTGCGCGGCAGGTTGGCGAGATCGAGCGTCGAGACGCGGAACAGCGCCCCCGCGCCTTCGGCGTCTGCGCCGGTGATGATCGGCGTGTTGACCCAGAAGAAACCGTGCTCGTCGAAGAAGCGATGGATCGCCTGCGCCACGGTATGCCGCACGCGCGTGGCTGCGGCGATGACGTTGGTGCGCGGCCGCAGGTGCGCCACCTCGCGCAGGAATTCGAGCGAGTGCGGCTTCGGCTGGATCGGGTAGTGGTCCGGGTCCTCGACCCAGCCCACCACGCGCACCGCGGCTGCCTGCATCTCGAACGGCTGCCCTTTCGCGGGCGAAGGCACGATGGTGCCGGTCGCCTCCACCGCGCAGCCGGCGGTGAGGCGCTGCACTTCGTTCGCATAGTTCGGCAGCGTGTTGGGCGCCACCACCTGCAACGGATGGAAGCTCGAGCCATCCGAGAGGTGGATGAAGGAGATCCCGGCCTTCGAGTCGCGTCGCGTGCGCACCCAGCCGCGCACGGTCACGCGCGCGTCCGCGGACGCCTTTCCGCCCAGCACATCGCGCACGCTGAGCTGCGTCAGAGAGCGCGGCCGTCGAAGTGCTTGACGGGGAACTTGTCCGGCTCGACGCCTTCGAGCGAGCGCACGTTGATCGCCGCCATCGGGTTGCCCTGCCTGTCCGTGGCTTCCGCGAACGGATGGATGCCGCAGCCCGGGCAGAAGTGATGCTTGATGAAGTGCTTGTTGAACGTATAGGTGCCCACGTTCTTCTCGGGCGTCTGCAGCTTGAAGCTCGCGCGCGGGATGAACCAGAGCAGCGATCCCCTGCGCTGGCAGAGCGAGCAGTTGCACGCCAGCACCTCCTTGATGTCGCCCTCGGCCTCGAAGGCGATGCCGCCGCAATGGCAGCTTCCTTTGTATTTCATAACGTGAACCTCAATCCTTTCAGCAGGGCACCCGGCAGCCGCGCGCTGGAGGTCTGGCGCTCGCCGTATGTGGAGGGATCGGGCAGCAGCTCGCGCTCGCGCGTCAGGTCGACCAGCGTCTCGCCGAGCATGCGGTAGACCGAATCGTCGAAGCGCATCGGCGTGATGGGCGCGGCGATCTTGCCCTTCTCGACCCAGAAGCTCGCGAAGCGCGTCATGCCGGTCATGCGGCCCGCCGGGCGGTCGGAGAAGTTGAGATACCAGAGGTTGGAGACATAGAGCCCGGTGTCCAGCGCCTTCAGCGCATCGGCTTCGGCGAGCGTGCCGGCGGCGAGGTCGAGCGATTCGGGGCTCTCCGAGCCGTTGGCGCCGTTGGTGACGAGGCCGTATTCCTTGGCCGAGCGCGGCGAGATGAGCGGCTCGCCCAGTCTTCCGTTCTGGATCAGCGGCACCACCGGGGGCCGGACAAATCCCTCCGACTGAAAGGCGGGAGCGGCGCCCTCGCCGATGTTCTCGGTGAGCGTGATCTGCGGCGCGAGGCTCGCGCCTTCCTGCATGCGAAGCAGCGGACTCTGCTTCGTCTGCCGCGCACGGGCAGAAAAACCACCCCATGACAGCAGGCCCATCACGTCCACCAGCGCGCGCGGCGTGAGATAGGCGCGATAGTCGCCGGGCTCGATGGTCTTGCGCGCGAGCGCGAGCAGATCGAGCTGGTCGGCCGCCTGCTGCATCTTCGCCGCGAACGAAACGGGGTTCCAGCCGAAATCGGCGTAGCTGGTCTTCACCGCCTGGTCCCCCTGGCGGTAGAGGCTCCAGTCGAAATTGAAGTTGTCGACCTCGTGCCAGTTGCGCTGGCCGCGCGAGTTGGCGAAGCCGCGATACAGCGTGCCGCCGGCGTAGATGCCGACCAGATCGCGCTCACGCGCGAAGCGCATCGCTTGCTCGAGCACTTCTTCCGCCGGCACGATGGTGCCGCGGCGCTCCGCAGTGGTGGAGCGCGGCGTCTCGTTGATCAGCAGCCAGGGATC
>DASWER010000164.1:0-2198 GCA_036394655.1 Burkholderiales bacterium | reverse complement strand
GCGCTCGTCGTGCTCGAGGAGCATTGGGCTTGACGGCTGGAAGCGCCGCCCCCATCTCCAGGTCAATCGTGGCCTAGCCGTTCGGCTGGTAGGCACGCCAGCGCGAAGGCTCTACCTTCCGATCCACTATGACAACCGATCTTCTCGAGCAGTTTTCCGCCGCGTTGACGGCGCGCACCGCCGCCGTGCGCGGCGCGGTCGCCGCGATCCGGCTTTCCGAAACGCGGCATCTCACCGGCACACTCTGGCAGCCCGACGTCGTTGTTGCCTCCGAGCAGTCGCTGCCGCAGCGCGACGAGTTCGAGCTGGTGCTCGCCGGCGGGGCCGTGGTGAATGCGAAGCTCGCCGGCCGCGATCCCGGAACCAACATCGCGGCGCTGCGCCTGGAACGCGCAGTCAGCTTTCTCGAAATTTCTCCAGGTGAAGCACAAGCCGGAGCGCTGGCGCTCGCGTTCGGCGCCGATGGCGCGGGCGGCGTGAGCGTGCGCCTGGGCGCGGTCAATCGCGCCGGGCCGGAGTGGACCAGCAGCGCCGGCGGCCGCATCGATCGCAACATCGTGCTCGACCTGCGCCTCGCGCGCGCCGAGGAAGGCGGGCCGGTGCTCGACGCCGGCGGACAGCGCCTCGGCATCAGCACGTTCGGGCCGCGCGGCAAGCTGCTGGTGATTCCTTCCGCCACCGTCGATCGCGTCCTGCCGGAGCTGGTAAGAGAAGGACGCATCGCGCGCGGCTGGCTCGGCGTCGCGCTGCAGCCGGTCGCGGTGCCCGATGCGCTGCACGAGCAGGCCGGTCAGCCGAGCGGCGTGATGGTGATGTCGATCGTCGAGGGCGGGCCGGCGGCCAAGGCCGGACTCGTGGCGGGCGACATCGTCCTCACGGTCGACGGCACGCCCACGCGCAGCCTGCGCAGGGTCGCGACGCAGCTCGCCTCCGACGGCATCGGGCGAAAAGCCGCACTGCGCGTGATCCGCGGCGGCAAGGTGCTATCGCTCGAGGCGACCATAGAAGCAAGGCCCGCTACATGAGTGAGGCCGTGCAGCCTGCGGCGGCGCGGCGCCTGCGCGTGTCGATCCGCGCGGAGGATCCCGCGCTGGCTGCCGAGCTGCGTGCCATGATCGTCGCGGCCGGCCACGACGTCGTCGAGGCGCCGGAGGAGGCGGACGTCGTCATGACGGACGCGCACGCCGGCACTGGGGGATTCGCCGCGATGAAGGAGACCGAGTTTCGCGCGCTCCTCACGCCGCGCGAGATCGAGGTGCTGAGCGCGGTCGCCGAAGGCTTGACCAACAAGTCGATCGCGCGGCGCCTGGACATCTCGCTGCACACGGTCAAGTTCCATATCGAATCGCTCTTCCGGAAGCTGGGCGTGCGCACCCGCACCGAAGCCGTCGCGAAAGCCTCCGAGCGCCGGCTGGAGATCTAGAACTGCATCAAGTCCTTCGCTAGAAGGACCGCACCGGAAAAGAACTTCTTCGCGCCGTCGGCATACCGCTGGAAATCGTCCTTCGGATCGACGCTGGGCGTGAGATGCGTCATGACCACGGTCTTGACGCCGGCGGCGCTCGCCATCCGGCCGACATCCTCCGGCGTGACGTGCTCTTCCTTCATGTGCTGGATCCAGCCTGCCTTCTCCTCGGCGCTCTTCACCTGCCAGTTGCCGTTGCGCTTCATCACCTCGATTACATCGTCGACTATCGTCACCTCGGTGACCAGCAGGTCGGCGCCTTTGGCGAGCTCGGTCAGCGCCTTCGATGGCCCGGTGTCGCCGCTGAACACGACCACGCGTCCCGGCGTCTCGAAGCGATAGGAGTACGAGCGGTACTTGCCGTGGCCGGGCGTGTCGGGGGCGAAGTTGAAATGGGTGTTCTCGACCGCGGTCACTTTGACGTTGGTGTCCTGGTAGATCGCGCCCGGCGCGATGTCGTGGCCGCGGAAGACGTCGCTCATCCTGGTGCGCTTGCCCTCGGCCCAGCGGATCTCGGCGTTCGGCGTGAGGTAGGCGATCGCGCCTTTGACCAGCGCCTCGACGCCGCTGCCGTAGACGTCGGTCGGCTCGCGGCGCTGGTATTCCCACTGTGCGTTGAGCAGAGTGGCGAGGCCGTTGGTGTGGTCGCTGTGCGCGTGGGTGATGAACACTTTGCCGACCTGCCGGAAGTCGTGGCCCGCCTGCACGATGCGGCGCGTGGCGCCGTCGCCGG
>DASWER010000163.1:0-2896 GCA_036394655.1 Burkholderiales bacterium | reverse complement strand
CGCTTCCCGGTGCTCTACGATCTGGTCGGCTTCACCGGCTCGGGTCTCTCGCACCTCAACTGGAAGAGCTTCGGCGACAACGTCCCGGAGCGCGCCGCGCGGCTGATCCATGAGGGCAAGATGGGCCCGGCGATCTTCGTGTTCCCCGATTGCTTCACCGCGCTCGGCGGCAACCAGTACGTCAACTCTTCGGCGATCGGCAATTACGCCGATTACCTGACGCAGGAGCTGATCCCGTTCGTCGACCGCGAGTTCCGCACGGCGGCGAGCCGCGAGCACCGCGGCTGCTTCGGCAAATCATCGGGCGGCTACGGCGCCATGCTCCACGGCATGAGGTACGCGAAGTACTGGGGCGCGATCGCCGACCACTCGGGCGATGCCTACTTCGATTTCGTCTATTGGCACGACTGGCCGAACACGCTGAACGAGCTTGCCAAGCACCGGCTGCCGAAGCGCAAGGCCGGACGCTACGACGCGCTCGCCGAATCGCGGCGCAAGGGCCTCGCCGAAGGCAAGGACGATGGACGCATTCGCCGCTTCCTGCAGCAGGTCTGGAAAAAAGAGAAGGTCGGCGGCAAGGAAGTGATGTGCATCATGAACCTCTGCATGGCGGCGACCTACGATCCGGATCCGCGCGCGCCGAACGGCTTTCGCGTGCCGTTCAATCTGGAGTCCGGCGAGCCGACCGGCCGCTGGGCGAAATGGCGCGCGCACGATCCGATCAATCTGGTCGAGCGTTATCGGAGCAATCTAAAAACCCTGCGCGGCATCTACATCGATTGCGGCTGGCGCGACCAGTTCCACATCCACTACGGCTCGCGGATTCTCTCCAAGCGCCTGGCCGCCGCCGGCATCCGGCACGAATACCAGGAGTTCGACGACGACCACTCCGACATCGACTACCGGATGGACGTCAGCCTGCCGTTCCTCTATCGCGCGTTGCGGTAGACAGTTGTAGGCCCGCAGCGACTGCGCGTAGGCCGGGCGCGACACGCGGTATTGCGTTTCAAAACTTAGTGGTAGCTTGAAGCGCAATGAAAACTCTGGCGCTGTTTCTCGCGGGCGCGGCATTCGCACAGCAGCCCGCGCCCGTCCCCACGGCCACGCTGAGCCTGCGTCAAGCCGTGGCGGAAGCGGTGCTGCGCAATCCGAACCGTGTGCGCGGGGCGCACGAAGTGACCGCCGCAGGCTTCGAGCGCGACGTCGCGGAATGGGGACGCTTCCCGACGCTCTCGGTGGACGCGGGCGCCGCGCAGTCCTCGCGCTCCCTGGCGCCCACCAGCACCGTGCGCGTCGAGCAGCCGCTGTGGGCCGGCGGGCGCATCGACGGCCAGATCGATTCGGCACGCGCCCAGGTCAGCGCCGCAGAGCTCGCCGAGCTGGACACGCGACGCCGCCTGGCGGAGGAGACCGCCGTGGCGTACGTCGGCTGGATGGATGCCGCCGCGCGCGTCGAAATCGCGCGCGAGAGCGCCGCTGCGCTCTCGGGCCTGGTCACCTATGTGCGCCGGCGCGAGGCCGAGGGCCTGGCATCGCTCGCCGATGTCTCGATCGGCAAAGCCCGGCAGAGCAGCGCCCTGGCGCTGGTCGAGGAGCTCTCCGGAGCGCTCGAGCAGGCACGCGCCCAGCTCGAAGCGCTCATGGTGACGAGGATCGAGCGGGGCATCCCCGTGAGCGTGCCCGCCGTTGCCGAACGCCCGGTCGCGGACACCGAGGCCGCCTACGTGGCCAATTCGCAGCTCGTGGCGCAGCGACGCGCCGAAGTCGAAAGCACGCGCGCCCAGGCCGTCGTGCGCAGGGCAGCGCTCTTTCCGAAGCTCGCGCTGCGCTTCGAGCATCTGACCTACCAGAACACGGGCGGGCTCGCGCCGACGAACGATTCGCGCGCGCTCCTGGTGCTGCAGTTCACCCCGGACGCGGGGCTCGCGTCGTACTCGGGTTCCCAGGCGGCCGAGAGCCGCATCGACTCCGCGCTTGCCCAGGTCGCCACGGACGAGAACGACGCGCGCCTGCGCGCGCGCTCGAACCGGGCCGACTACCTGTCGAGCGGCCGGCAGGTGACCGAGCTCGAGCCCCAGGTCGCAGCACTCGACGCCAGCATGGCTTCCTTCATGCGGCAGTTCGAGGCCGGCCGCAAATCCTGGCTCGAAATCCTCAACACCCAGCGCGAGCTGGTCGACTCGAGAATCGCGCTGTCGCGGGCGCAGACCGCGCGCGACCAGGCGGGGCTGCGCCTGATGGTGAACACCGGCACTTTCTGGGGCTGGCTGGAGCAGCTGCCGCGATGAAGATCGAACCCGAAGCGCTGGGCGGGCCGATCGGTGCGAGCGCGCTGCGCCGCCTGCTCGCGCTGCGAGGGCAAAGGCTCGAGCTGGCCGAAGTGAGGCACGCGCTCGAGCAAGCCGGAGAGCCGCGCTTCGCCGGCGGACGCGAGGCGCTCGCCGCGCTTTCGGCGGCGCTCGGCAGTCTCGGGGCGACGCGCGTGCGCCTGGCGGCGACGCGCGCGGACATGCTGAGCGAACGCCATCTCCCCGCGCTGGTCGAGCACGAGGGCCGCACCTGGGTGCTGCGCGAGCTGCGCGGCACCCGCCGGGTCCTGGATGCGGGCGACGGTAAGCCGCGCGAAGTGGACGAGGAGGTCTCGCTCGCCGTGTTCCGCGCGCTCTCGGGCGTGCGGCTGGACGCGCGTCCCGGCACGGTGGGCACGCTCGCCGCGCAGGTGGCCGGGCTCGAGGTGGCGCGCTCCTTCTTCGCTTCGAGCGTGCTCTTCACGCTGGCCGAAGTGCCCTTCGCGCTGCTGTTTGCCGGGATCATTGCGTTCATCGCGGGTCCGATCGCCTGGGTCTACGTGCCCCTCGCGCTCGGCGCCCTGGCGGCCGCTCTGGTGGCGGCCGCG
>DASWER010000162.1:0-5567 GCA_036394655.1 Burkholderiales bacterium | reverse complement strand
AGCGCCGCCATCGAAGCGGGATGCGTGGCGTTCGCGGTGTCGTAGTTCAGCCGGCGGAACTCGGCCTCGACGCCCTGCGGCGCGAGCTCGCCGATGTCCTTGCGAAAGCCGAAGAAGAACTCCATGCGGCCGGCGAGCATCGGCACCGTGCCACCCGCGTGCGAGAACAGCCAGCGAATGTCGCGATAGCGCGCGAAGCTTCCGGAGAGCAGCAGGCTCGCCACGGCGCGCGTGGTGTCGTGCGGCACCTCGAGCACCGCGGGGAACGTGCCGACGCTCAAGCGGCCGCAGCAGCTCGCCACCAGCGGATGGAAGTAGACCAGCGCCTTGCGGCGGTTCAACTCCTCGAAGATCGGCCGGTAGGCGGCATCGCCCGGCCACTTGTCGCCGTAGTTGGTCTGCAGGCCGACGCCGTCGGCCTTGAGCGTGTCGAAGGCGTAGGCGATCTCCTTCAGCGAGGCGTCGGCGTCGATCATCGGCAGCGTGGCGAGGAGCGCGAAGCGTCCGGCGTACTCGCGCACCATGTCGGCGCCGTAGTCGTTGCAAAGGCGTGCCATCGGGCCGGCCTCGGCCGGCGGCAGGTCGAACCACACGCCGGGCGTCGAGGCGAGCGAGAGCACCGCGGTCTGCACCCCGGCCTGGTCCATCTCCTCGATCGAGCGCGCGCGCGACCAGGCACGCTGCGTCGGGAAGCCCGGGATGCTGCGCTTGCCCTCCCAGTCGATCCAGGCCTTCTGGTACTGCGGCGGATAAAAGTGGTGATGGGTGTCGATCAGCCGGCGCGGCCCGCGATCGCGCGTGCTGGCGCAGCCCGGAAGCATGGCGGCGGCGGCGAGCGCCCCCATGGCTCCGATGAATTTCCTCCTCACGGCGCGATCAGCCTCGCCCCCGGCGCGGCGAACTGCTTCGGCCAGATCACGGTCCACTTGCCCTCCTGAAGTTGTTTCACCTTGTACAGCGCGGCGCCCGGCGTGTAGTTGTTGGCCGTCTCCCAGCTCAAGCGGCCCATGATGGTGTCGACCTGGTTCTTCTTCAGCCAGGCGGCGAGCGCCTTGTCGTCGATGCTCTTCGCGCCGTTGACCGCGGCCTCGAGCGTCTGCCAGGTGGCGTAGGAGGCGGCGGCCTGCAGCTCGACCGAGTTGTCCGGCAACCCGGCCTTGGCCGCGCGCTCGTTGTAGATCCGCACAAAGGCGGCGGCCACCGGGTTGTCGGTGAAAGGCGGATGCTGCTCGAAGGTGGTGAGCGCAAGCGCGTTGCGCGCCACCGGCGACTTCGCCAGCGGCCCGGGCGCCGGGAACATGTGGAAGTGGATCGGCGGCGTGTAATCGATCTTGCCGAGCGCGTCGAGCAGCATCAGGCTCTCGACGCCGATCGCGCCGATGAACAGGAAATCGGCGTTCGCCTCCTTGACGCGGTTGGCGATCGGGCCGAACTCGCGGTTGCCGAATTCCCATTCCAGCCAGAGCACTTCCTGCATGCCGCGCTTCTTCACCGCCTCGCGCGCGCCCACGGAGATGAAATGCACCGAAGGAAACTTGCTGGTGACGATCGCCACCGTCTTCGGCTGCTTCGGCGCCTGCGCGACGGCGTTGAGCACCAGGTCGGGCAGGCTCACCTCCGGATCCGCCGGCAGGCCGCCGGTCGGGAACTGCAGGTCGTACTTGATGAGCTGCGGTACGCCGGCAGTGTGATGCAGGATCAGCTTGCTATAGCGCTGCGCCACGCCGACCGCAGCGAGGATATTCGCCGTGGCGTACGGGCCGATCAGCAGGTCGACCTTGTCCACGGTGACCAGCTGCTCGTACAGGGTGCGCGCGATATCGGGCTTGGACTGGTCGTCCTTCAGCACCCATTCCACTTTGCGGCCGAGCAGACCGCCGCGCTTGTTCAGCTCCTCGACGTAGATCTCGCCGGCGAGCTTGTGGTTTGCCGCCGTCGCCGCCAGCGGGCCGGTAAGCGCAAGCGTGCTGCCCACCTTGATGGTTTGGGCGAACGCCGCCGCGCTCATCAACGATGCAGCAAGTGCGAGCCATCTTGTGGTTTTCATTTGAGCTCCTCCCTACGGAATGGCGTGGATGGTGAAGGCCTCGGGCGGCCGGCTGCCCCACTGCGACGCCAGGCCCTCTTCTGCGGAGTGCAGGTTCGGCGGCGTGCGCGCATTGAGCACATCGGTATCGGTCCAGTGCTCGTGCACGCGCTCCCAGGGATCCTTCCAGTAGTCGAAGATCTGGCTGCCGAGAAGGTGGCGGCCGATGCCCCAGACGTGCTCGTACTTGCTGGCGTTCTTCAGGTGCTCGTGGCCAAGCATCAGGTCGTCGTAGCTCGAGACCTCGAAGGAAAGATGGTTGAGCCCGGTGTTCGGGCACTCGAAGCACAGGAACGTGTGATGGTCGACGTAGGTGTCGCCGCGGTCGCAGCGGTTGAACGATGCAATCACGTTGTCCTTCGCCCCGGCGTAGACCTCGTCGGAGGGCAGGAAGCCGAACATCTCCCGGTACCACTTGATCTTCTCTTTCGCGCCCTGCGTCATCAGCACCGCATGCGCGATGCGCTTCACCTGCGAGGGGCCGCGGTCCAGACGCATCAGCCGGCCCGCGCGGCGCAGCTTGTCGTCGCCCCAGTTGACCACGTGCTTGCGTACCGCCAGCGCGGCCGGCGCGCGCTGGCCGTGGATCACCTCGATGTCATAGCCGTGCGGATCGGCGATGCGCACGCGCTTGCCGCCGCCGGGCTCGTCGATGTTCTCGATGCCGCGCGCGCCCGGTGCCTTGGCGAGTTTTCGCAGGTCTTCTTCACTATCGACGTAGAACCCCAGGCCGAGGAATTTCGACGGCCCCAGATGCGTGATGTGCACGTGCGGCGTCGGATCGGTGCCGCGCATGTAGAGCCGGTCTTTGGTGCGCTCGGTGCGCACCAGACCAAAATGCGTCAGGAACTCCTCGGCCTGGTCGAGGCTCGGCGAGCGCAGGCGACCGAACGCGAGGTCGGTCACTTTGACGACGGGCATTGCTCCTCCTCCTGGAACTACCGGATATTAATCCTCGGCATCACTTCGGTCGCCATCAGTTCCATCGAGCGGCGCGCGAGCTTCGGATCGACCCAATCCATGCCGGCATAGACGATCTCGCCGAAGGGACCGGCAGTTTCCCTTAAGCGCAGGATCTCGTCCGCCACCCTGTTCACCGTGCCGCAGATCACCAGCTCGTCGAGCAGGCGCTCGAGCGTCACCGCGCTGTCGTCTTCTGTTTCCGTTTTTTTAAAAATGACATGCCGCTTGGCCCGCATCATGTTGCCGCGCAGCTTGTCCCAGTAATAGCGATACGGACTCGCCGGATCGGTGCGCGCGTAGCGCTCGGCGGTCTTGTCGTCGTCGGCGACGAAGATGGTGCGCGCCACGCGCCAGTCGGCCGGGTCCGCTGTCTTGCCTGCCTTTGCTTTCCCCTGTTGATAGTTGGCCCAGTGGCTCGGCAGCCAGTGCGCCAGCAGGAAGTTCGCCGACATCGGATGGAAATCGCGCTCGCCCATCGCGATCACGCCCTTCGAATGAGGCGCGACGACTGTTCCCACGATTTCCGGACGGGGGCGCTGATAGGGTTTGTACATCTGGCCACGGCCGACGTCGGGCACCTGCGTGCGCGCGGTCGAGACCTTGAAGCGGTTGCCCGGCAGGTCGATCGCGTAAGGCACGTCGCGCTCCCAGATGGCGAGGATCACGTCGATCGCCTCGGCGAAGCGCTGGTTGCGCTCTTCCATGCCGAGGTCCATGCCGAGCGCCTCGGCATCCGAGGCCAGCGTGCCGGGGCTGATGCCGAAGATGAAGCGCCCCTTCGCCAGGTGATCGAACATCGCGGCGTGGGCGGCGATCAGCACCGGGTGCGTGTGCGAGAGGTTCGAGGTGCCGGTGCCGAGCTTGATGGTCTTGGTCTCGGCGACCACCGAGGCGAGGAAGATGAAGCTGTTGGTGACGTTCTCCTCGGGATCGGTGAGGTGCTCGCCGACGTAGGCATCGTAGAAGCCCAGGCGATCGGCGAGGATGATGGCCTCGCGATCCTCCTGCAGCGTCACCGCCGGAGCGCGGCGCCGCGGATGCATCGGCATGGTGAAGAACCCGAGCCTCACAGCGCCGGATTATGTACATTAGCGCCGCCATGCGCCGCTTAGTTTCAGCGCTCCTTCTGTTCGCCTCGGCGCTGGCCGTCGCACAGCCCTATCCGGCGAAGGCGGTGCACCTGATCGTCCCGTTCCCGCCCGGCGGCGGCAATGACATCGTGGCGCGCGCCATGGCGCAGCAGCTCGGCCCCGATCTGGGCCAGCCGGTGGTGGTCGACAACCGGCCGGGCGCCGGCGGCAGCGTCGGCGCCGAGCTCGCGGCACGCGCGCCGGCCGACGGTTACACGCTGTTCCTCGCCGGTGTCGGCAGCCATGCGGTGAATCCGAACTTCCACCGCAACCTGCCCTACGACCCGGTCAAGGACTTCGCGCCGGTGAGCCTGATCGCCTCGGCGCCTTCGGTGCTGGTGCTGAATCCCGCAGTGCCGGCGCGCACGCTCGCCGAGTTCACCGCCTATGCGCGCGCCAATCCCGGCAAGCTCAACTACGCCTCGAACGGCAACGGCAGCGCGGCGCAGCTCGCCGCCGTGCTCTACGAAACCATGGCGGAGGTGCGCATGGTCCACGTGCCATACAAGGGCATCGCGCCGGCGATGACCGATCTCCTGAGCGGCCAGGTGCAGCTCATGTTCGGCACCGTGGTGGCGCTCGTGCCGCACGTCCAGTCGGGCAAGCTGCGGGCCATCGCAGTAACCAGCCGCAAGCGCTCGGCGCTCCTGCCGAACGTGCCGACGCTCGCCGAATCGGGCCTGCCCGACTACGAGTCGGGATCCTGGTACGGCATCCTCGCGCCCGCCGGCACGCCGCGTGAGGTGATCGACAAGCTGCACGGCGGCATCGTAAGAGCGCTAAGACAACCCGAGGTCGCGAAGCGCCTCGCCGCCGAGGGCGCGGAAGTCATCGGCAGCACCCCCGATGAATTCGGCGCGCACATCAAGGCCGAGGTCGCGCGCGTCGCCGCGGTGGTGCGTGCCGCCGGCATCCGACCCGAATGAATTACACACGCGGCCTCGCGCAGTACATCGCCGGTCTGGAGTACGACGCCATCCCTGTCGAGGTGCGCGAGCGACTGAAGCTCGTCATGCTCGACGCGCTCGGCTGCGCGCTCTATGGGGCCGATCTCGAGTGGTGCCGCATCCTGCGCCAGACCTTGCAGGCAGTGGATAAGGCAGGCGAGTGCCGAGTATGGGGGACGAATGAACGTCTATCGGCGCCGCATGCCGCACTCGCGAACGGCACGCAGGTGCAGAGCTTCGAGCTGGACGACGTTCACCGCGCCGGCGTGCTGCACGTCGGCGCGGTGGTGCTGCCGGCGTTGATCGCCGTTGCCGAGACGCGGCGCAATCTCAGCGGCCGCGATTTCCTGGCGGCAGCGGCCGCCGGCTACGAGACCGGCCCGCGCGTCGGCCTTTGCATGGGTCCGGAGCACATCGGCCAGGGCTGGCATTCGGGCGCGA
>DASWER010000161.1:0-5577 GCA_036394655.1 Burkholderiales bacterium | reverse complement strand
GCGCGCCGCGAACACCGGCTCGACGAAGAACGGATAGCCGAGCAGCGCGATCAGCGAGGCGAAATTGGACAGCGCAAACAGCCGGTACGGGTTCGCGCCGGGACGCGCGCGGGCGAACCAGGCCTGGATCAGCGGGCTGGTGGATGCGAGGAGGAAATACGGCAGGCCGACCGTGGCGCCGAGCAGCAGCAGGATCCGCGTGATCGGCTCCTGCTCGCCGGTGGGCTTCCAGCTCTCCGCCGGCATGATCGGCAGCGTCGCGAGGGCGGCCAGCAGAAGCACTGTGTGAACGATGGCCTGGCGGCGCGCGGCGAGCTTGCCCAGGCCGTGCGCATACGCGTAGCCGGCGAGCAGCACCACCTGGAAAAAGAGCATGCAGGTGGTCCACACCGCGGCGCTGCCGCCGAACCACGGCAGGATGAGTCGCGCGATGAGCGGCTGCACCAGGAACAGCAGAAAAGACGACAGAAAGATCGTCGCGGCGTAAATCATGGCGCGGCTATTCGACCTGCTTCGGAAATGGCCGCTGCAGCATCCAGCGGGCGATGGCGTCGACGGTCTGCGCGGAGGCAAGCGGCGCCGCGCCTATCGCAGCAAGGAAGAGCACGGCCTTCAAACCTTGCGCGCCAGCTCGGCCGCGAGGCCCGTATAGCGCGCCGGCGTGAGTGCGAGCAGGCGCTTCTTGGCCTCGGCAGGAATCGGCAGCGACTTCACGAACGTCGCGAGCGCGCGGCGCTCGAGCCGCTTGCCGCGGCTGATCGCCTTCAGCTTCTCGTAGGCGTCGGCGACGCCGTAGCGGCGCATCACCTGCTGCACCGCTTCCGCGAGGACTTCCCAGTTTTGCTCGAGGTCCGCCGCCAGGCGCCGGCCGTCGGCCTGCAGCTTGCCGAGGCCGCGCTGCGCGGCGGCATAGGCGAGCAGCGTGTGGCCGAGCGCAGTGCCGATATTGCGCTGCGCGGTCGAGTCGGAGAGATCGCGCTGCCAGCGCGACACCGGCAGCTTGTCGGCGAGATGACGCAGCAGCGCATTGGCGATGCCGATATTGCCCTCGGAATTCTCGAAGTCGATCGGGTTCACCTTGTGCGGCATGGTCGAGGAGCCAATCTCGCCGGCCTTGGTGCTTTGCGTGAAGTAGCCGAGCGAGATGTATCCCCAGAGGTCGCGGTCGAGATCCAGCAGGATGCTGTTCGCCCGCGCATAGGCGTCGAGCAGCTCCGCGGTCCAGTCGTGCGGCTCGATCTGCGTCGTATAGGGGTTGAACTCGAGCCCCAGGCGCTCCACGAAGCGGCGGCAGAAGCGCTGCCAGTCGAAATCCGGATAGGCGATCAGGTGCGCGTTGTAGTTACCCACCGCGCCATTGACCTTGCCGAGCACCGCCACGGCGGCAATGCGTTGCCGGGCACGCGCCAGACGATGCGCGAAGTTCGCCATCTCCTTGCCGAGCGTGGTCGGTGTCGCCGGCTGGCCATGGGTGCGCGCGAGCATCGGCAGTGCGGCATGGCGGCGCGCAAGCGCGCGCAGCATCTCGATCAGCGCATCGAGGCGCGGCAGCATCAGCTTGTCGCGCGATTCGCGCAGCATGAGCGCGTACGAAAGGTTGTTGACGTCCTCGGAGGTGCAGGCGAAGTGCACGAACTCGAGCGCGCCCTGCGCCTCCTTGTTGCTGCCGAGCTTGGAGCGCAGCCAGTATTCGATCGCCTTCACATCGTGGTTGGTCTCGGCCTCGATGTTCTTGATGTGCTCGGCATCGCGCTCGGAGAACTGCTTCACCAGCCGGCGGAACGCAGCGGCCGTCCTGGGCGAAAACGGCTTCAGCTCGCGCAGCGCGCGCTCCTGCGCGAGCGCCTGCAGCCATTCGAGCTCGATGCGGATGCGGTAAGCGATGAGCGCCTGCTCGCTGAAGTAGACCCGCAGGGGATCGAGGGTCTTGGCGTACCGGCCGTCGAGCGGTGACAGCGCGGCGAGCGGCGATGGCATGGCCCACTATTATACGGGCGATGCGAATTTCTCTTCGGAGCGTCACGGCAGAAGCGCGCGCCTGCCGGCTTTGCAGCCGGCATCTCGAGCCTCGCCCGGTGTTCCGCGTCGGCGCCGCCGCGCGCCTGTTGATCGTCGGGCAAGCGCCAGGGCGACGCGTGCACCAGACGGGAATTCCGTGGAACGATCCCTCGGGGGACGTGCTGCGCGGGTGGCTGGCGTTGGACCGTGCGAGCTTCTACGACACCCGGCAAATCGCCATCGTGGGGGTAGGCTTGTGCTATCCCGGCACCGTCGATGGCGCCGATCTGCCGCCGATGCCGCAGTGCGCGCCGCTCTGGCAGCCGAAATTCCGCGCCGCGTTGCCGAAGATCGCGCTCACCCTGCTGGTCGGCAGCTATGCCCAGAAGTACTACCTCGGCGCACGCCGCAAAAAATCCCTCGGCGAAACGGTGCGCGCATTCCGCGAGTACCTGCCGGAGTTCTTCCCGCTGCCGCATCCAAGCTGGCGCAACACGGGCTGGCTGAAAGCGAACCCCTGGTTCGCAGCCGATGTCATCCCGGCGCTCAGGCGGCGCGTTAAGGCGTGCTTACGATAGGTATAATCGCGCCCCCATCATGAAGCTGCTTGGCTCACTCGCCAGTCCCTACACGCGCAAAGTGCGCGTCGTGCTCACCGAGAAGAAGATCGAATGCGAGCTCGAGCCGGTCGACGTCCATCCGGTGGAGAACCCGGTCAACGCGCATAACCCACTCGGCAAGGTGCCGACCCTGGTACTCGACGACGGCACCACGCTCTACGATTCGCGCGTCATCGTCGAATTCCTCGATGCCCGCTCGCCGATCAACCGCCTGATCCCCGACGAGACGCGCGAACGCGTCGCGGTGCGCCGCTGGGAGGCGCTTGCCGACGGCGTGCTCGATGCCGGGCTCCTGGTGCGCTACGAGTCCCTGCGTGAGAAGCGCGAGCGCAGCAAGGCGTGGACCGATAAGCAGCTCGCGCGCATGCAGCGCGGCATGGCGGTCATGGCGAAGGAGCTCGAAGGACGTACCTGGTGCCAAGGCGAGCGCTATTCGCTCGCCGACATCGCGGTCGGCTGCTGCCTCGGCTGGCTCAGCTTTCGCAAGCCCGGCGAGCTCGACTGGGAAGCCGACTATGCGCCGGTGGCCAAGCACTACCGCAAGCTTCTCGAACGCAGCGCCTTCGCCGATTCGGTGCCGGTAGCGCCTAAGTAATCACCCCGCCACCCAGGCAAGCCTCGCCGTCGTAGAGCACCACCGACTGTCCGGGCGTCACCGCCCACTGCGGCGTCGCGAAGTCCACTTCGATCCCGTTCTCGAGCACCCGGCTCAGGGTGCAAGGCGCGTCGGCCTGCCGGTAACGCGTCTTCGCCGTGTGCTGTTGGCTCGCGCTCGGCGCCGATCCGGCGATCCAGCTCGTCTCGTCGGCCGCGAGCGAGCACTTCATGAGCAGCGGGTGGTCGTGCCCCTGCACCACGACCAGCTTGTTGGCGGCAAGGTCCTTGCCGGCCACATACCACGGCTCACCTGCACCACCGATGCCGATGCCCTTGCGCTGCCCGATGGTGTAGAAGGCGAGCCCGATGTGCTCCCCGAGCGTGCGGCCGCGCTGGTCCACGATCGCTCCCGGCGCCTTCGGCAGGTAGCGGTTGAGAAACTCGCGGAACGGCCGCTCGCCGATGAAGCAGATGCCGGTCGAGTCCTTCTTGGCATGGTTCGGCAGTCCCGCCTCGAGCGCGATGCGGCGCACCTCGCTCTTCTCGAGCTCGCCCACCGGAAACAGCACGCGCGAGAGCTGCTCCTGCGTCAGGCGATGCAGGAAGTAGCTCTGATCCTTGCCCGGGTCGCGTCCCCGCAGCAGCCGGTAGCGGCCTTGCGGCGCATCTACGCGCGCGTAGTGGCCGGTGGCGATCTTCGCCGCGCCCAGGCGCATGGCGTGATCGAGGAACGCCCTGAACTTGATCTCGGCATTGCACAGCACGTCGGGATTGGGAGTGCGTCCCGCCGCGTATTCGCGCAGGAAATCGGCGAACACGCGATCTTTGTATTCCGCGGCGAAATTCACCGCCTCGAGCTCGACACCGATGACGTCGGCGGCCGCCGCGGCGTCGATCAGGTCCTCGCGGGTCGAGCAATACTCGTCATCGTCGTCGTCCTCCCAGTTCTTCATGAAGAGACCAACGACGTCGTGGCCCGCGCGCTTGAGGAGCAGCGCGGCCACCGACGAATCGACGCCGCCCGACATGCCGACCACGACCCTCACGCGAACTCCGGCGAAAAAATGTCCAGCGCGAAGCGCTTCCCCGCGAGGAAATCGGCGACGCACTTTGCCACCAGCGGCGAGCGGTGTTCGCTCTTGCGCGCCTCGAGCTGCTCCGGCGTGAGCCAGTGCAGCCGCACGATCTCCTGGTCCAGCGCCCTGCCGGGCTGGTGACCCGAGACCTCGCCGGCGAAGCAAAAGCGCAGGAACGTCACCTCCTTCGGCGCGTAGTGCCAGCGGTAGATGCCGACGAGCGAGCGCGGCTCGAAATCGTGCGCCGTCTCCTCGAGCACTTCGCGCCGGCAGGCGGCGGCCAGCGATTCGCCGGGATCGAGATGACCCGCCGGCTGGTTCAGCACCAGCCGGCCGTCGATGCGCTCCTCGACGAAAAGAAAGCGGCCGCCCCGCTCGATCACCGCGGCCACCGTGACGCTCGGCCGCCAGATCATGCGGCCTTGCGCGTGTTCTTCCGGATGAAATCCGCCATGCGCTGCACGCCCGCCTCGATCGCCGATTTGGCCGCGGCATAGGAAAAGCGCACGTGCTGGCCTTCGCCCGGGACCCGGCTGCCGAAGTGGATGTCGGCGAGCACCGCCACGCCGGCTTCGCCCAGCAGGCGCTTCCTGAATTCCTCGGAATCGGCGGCGCCGATCCTGCGGCAGGCTTCAGTGACGTTGGGCCAGACGTAGAACGCGCCGCCGGGCACCTGGCATTGCACGCCGGGAACCTGATTCAGTAGCTGCACGATGAAATCGCGCCGCGCGAGGAAGCTCTGGCGCATCATCTCGGCCGCCTCCTGCGGCCCGGTAATCGCCTCGAGCGCAGCCCACTGGCTGATCTGCGAAGCGCACGACTCCGTATTGGTGATCCAGCGCGTGAACACCGGCGCGAGCGCCGGGTTTGCGGTGAAGCCGATGCGCCAGCCCGTCATCGCCCAGGTCTTCGAGGCGCCGTCGGAGATGATGGTGCGCTCATACATCCCGGGCACCTGCGCAATGGAGAAAAACTCGCCACCATAGGCGAGGCGCGAGTAGATCTCATCGGCGTAGACCCAGACCTGCGGATGCTTTTTAAGCACCGCAGCGATCTGCTCCAGCTCACGCTTCGTCAGGCAGCCGCCGGTCGGGTTGTGCGGATAGTTGAGGATCAGCAGCTTCGTCTTGCTGGTGAGCAGGCGCTCCAGCTCCGCCGGATCGAACGAGAAGCCGCGCTTCTCGTGCAGATGAATCGGCACCGGCTTGGCGCCGTTGGCGACGATCTGCGACTCGTAGATCGGGAAGCCCGGATTCGGATAGATCACTTCGTCGCCCGCGCCATAG
>DASWER010000160.1:0-1927 GCA_036394655.1 Burkholderiales bacterium | reverse complement strand
CTTCCAGGGCGTCGCCGAGCTCTTCGGGCTTGCGCACTTCGAGCATCTCGGCCTTCAGGCTGCTCGCCGGCGCCGCGGCCTCGATCACCTTCCAGCCCGCGAGCGACGCCGGGTTGTCGGGATTGGTGGGCACGCCAACGCGCGTGATGCCCGGCGCCAATGCCTTCAGGAGCTCCATGCGCTTGGCGCCGATCTCGTTCACCGAACTGGTCAGGCCGGTGACATTGCCGCCCGGCGCCGCGAGGCTCGCCACCAGCTTCGCGTCGACCGGATCGGCCACCGCGGAAGCGATCACCGGGATACCGGTCTCCGTGTCGCGCGCCGCGATCGTCGCCGGCGTGCCGCGCGCGAGAAATACGTCGATCTTCTGGCGCGCGAGGTCGGCAGCGAGCGTCGCAAAGCGCTCGACGCGTCCCTCGGCCGAGCGGTAGAGGATCAGGTAGTGCTGCCCTTCCTCGTAGCCGAGCTCCTTCATCCCCTTGTGCAGTTCGACGAGGTTGGCGTTGTTTGCCCTGATCGGCACCGTCTCGAGCATGCCGATGCGATACACCCGGGGCGTCGGCTTCTCCTGCGCCGCGAGCGGTGCCGAGGCCAGCGCGAGCGAAGTCGCCAGAAAGTCGGCGAGGAAGTCGCGTCGGGAAGTCATCGTAGCGCCATTGTTCGCCGTCTTCCGTCCGGCCACAAGCGCGAATGCCCGCATGAACCGGGGTGGCGTGGAGTGCGCAAAACCGCGAAAATGCCGCTCTTTCAGCCGGTCCCCATGGCCAAGACATCTCCCAAGTCGATCGACGAGACCCAGGCGCTGCTCGCCTCGGGCGATTACGTGGCCGACCGCAGTCTCGCCACCTCGCTGTTCCTTTCGCTCGCGATGCAGCGGCCGCTGTTTCTGGAAGGCGAGGCGGGCGTCGGCAAGACCGAGATCGGCAAGGTGGTGGCGACCGCGCTCGGCCGCGAGCTGATCCGGCTGCAGTGCTATGAAGGCCTGGATATTGCACAGGCGGCCTACGAGTGGAACTACTCGCGCCAGATGATCGAGATCCGGCTCGCCGAGGCCGCGGGCGAGAAGGACAAGAAGAAGCTCGGCGCGCAGATCTATTCCGACGAATTCCTGGTGAAGCGCCCATTGGCCCGCGCGTTGGAAGGTGACTCGCCGGTGCTGCTGATCGACGAGCTCGACAGGACCGATGAACCGTTCGAGGCCTATCTATTGGAAGTGCTGTCGGACTGGCAGATCACCATTCCCGAGCTCGGCACGCTCAAGGCGAAGCACCCGCCGATCGTCATCATCACCTCGAATCGCACGCGCGAGATCCACGATGCGGTGAAGCGGCGCTGCTTCTACCACTGGGTCGACTACCCCGACGCGCGGCGCGAGCTCGAGATCCTCACCCGCAAGGCGCCGGGCGCCGCGGCGTCGCTGTCGCGCGAGGTGGTGGCGTTCGTGCAGCAGCTGCGCAAGAGCGATCTGTTCAAGCTGCCCGGCGTCGCCGAGACCATCGACTGGGCGAACTGCCTGGTGGCGCTCGACCGCGTCACGCTCGACCCGGAAACGGTGAACAACACGCTCGGCGTGCTGCTCAAGTACCGCGACGACCTGGAGCGCATCTCTGGCGAGGAGGCGACGCGCCTGGTCGCCGAGGCCAAGGCCGCCGCGTAGAAGGTCTCGGAGCAATTTCCGGATGCGTATGAAGGAAAGAGTGCTCTGAGCCCCTTGTCTTTCCTGCGCCGGCTGCTGAACGGCCGGCCCGACCGGCTGGAAAAGCCGACGCGCGAACTGGTGGCGCTGTGCGAAGCGCTGCTCGTCGAGCGCGCGGAGTTCGCCGGCGCGGCGCTGGCGCGCGAGGCGCTCGGCGCGTACCAGAAGCTTGACGCGCGCTGCCGCGAGGAATTCTTCGAGGTGCTGTCGCGCGCGTTCTCGCCCGCTCCG
>DASWER010000159.1:0-11517 GCA_036394655.1 Burkholderiales bacterium | reverse complement strand
CCATAGCCGCGCACCCAGACCAGGTAATTCGCCTTCGGCAGCTCGGGAATCAGGAAGCGGCCGCGCTCGTCGGTGACCACGATCTTCGCGAGCTTGGTCGGCAGGTCCTCGGTCTCGGCGATCACCCAGACGCCGGCTTCGGCGGTCTTGCCGTTGGTGACCAGGCCGCGGATGCTTTGCTGGGCGCTGGCACTGCTTGCGATGAGCACTAATACAAAGAGAAAGGGACGCATGCCGCTCCTTTCGTGGCCTGGATGAGAAAAATGGGGTCTGTCCCCATTTAAGCGGTTGCCGGCATGAACTGCGGCCGCGCCTCGCGGATCGGCAGATGCACCGCCGCGGCGAAAAGGCAGAGCGCGATGTCGGCCCACCACATCCAGTCGTAGCTGCCGGTCGCTTCGAACGCCTTGCCGCCGAGCCAGGCGCCGAGGAAGCCGCCGACCTGGTGCGAGAGCATCACCAGGCCGAAGAGCGTCGCGAGATAGCGCGGCCCGTGCAGCTTGGCGACCAGACCGATTGTCGGCGGCACGGTCGAAAGATACGTGAAGCCGATCACCGCGGCGAAGGCAAAAAACACCATCGGCACTTTTGGCGAGAAGAAAAAGATCAGGATCGCCACTGCACGCGCGAAGTACACCCCGGCGAGCGAAAGCTTCATGCGCCGCGTCTGGATGTGCCGGCCGATCCAGAGGCTGCCGAGGATGTTGAACAGGCCGATGATCGAGAGCGACCAGGCGCTCACCGTCGCCGGAAGCTGGCACAGCGCGACGTAGCCCGGCAGGTGTGTCGCGATGAAGGCGATATGGAAGCCGCAGGTGAAAAAGCCCGCGGTGAGCAGCAGGAAGCTCGGGTCGCGCATCGCGTCGCGCACCGCATGGCGCAGCGTGCCCGCCTGAATCTGCGTCGCGCCGGTCACCGGCGCGGCCGCGGTGACGTAGAGCACCAGGGGGATGGCGACGAGGCCGGTGATGCCGAGGATCACCAGCGCCGGCTGCCATCCGGCGAGCCCGATGCAGAGCTGCGCAAACGGAATCAGGATGAACTGCCCGAACGAGCCACCGGCGCCGATGATGCCGTTGCCGACCGAGCGCTTCGCCTCCGGGATCCAGCGGCTGACGGCGGAAGCGAGCTGCGCCGGGCCGGCGGTGCCGGCGCCCGCGGCGAACAGCACGCCGAGCACCAGGATCAGCGCCCACGGGCTGGTCGCGAGCGGTATCAGCGCGGTCCCCGCCGCCAGCATCAGCGCACCGCCGATCATCACCGGGCGCGGCCCCCAGCGATCGGCCATGGCGCCCGCCACCGGCTGCGCCACGCCCCACATCAGCTGCTGCACGCCGAAGGCGAGGCTGATGGTCGCGTAGCCCATCGCCGTCGAGGAATTGATCGCGCTGATGAAAAGCGGCAGCGCGTTGCGGATGCCCAGGCCGAGGGCGAAGATCGCGCCTGCGGCAAGCGCGAGCGCCATGAAACCGCGCCCGCTTTGCGCTGGGGTCACTTCGCTGTGACTTCCAGGCCGATGCGATCGCCCAGCAGCGCGCCGGCGCCGGGCACCTCCGCAGCGAGCCCGAGACGGTCCAGCATGCCGCGCACGGTGCAGATCGCGGTGGACGTGACCGGGATGCCGAGACGTTTCTGCGCTTCGTGGATCGCCGGCAGCGAGGGCATTTGCACGCAGACGGACAGCACCACCGTGTCCACGCCTGCCGTCTTCAGGTTTTTCAAGTCGTCCAAAAGCACCATCGGATCGCGCTCGCCTACGGCGATGTTGTTCTCAATCGAGAAGTTGAGGAAATGCTTGACCTCGATACCCTCGGCCTCGATGTACTTCACCACCGCCTGGGTGAGCGCGTCGGAGTAAGGCGCCATCAGCGCGATGCGCCTGGCACCGAGGTGCTTCAGGCCCTCGATCAGCGCGCCGGAGGAGGTCATGACCGCGGCTTTGGAGCCGAGGCGCCGCGCCTCGGCTTCGAGCTCGGCCTGTGCGGTGCGGTGGTAGCCGGGCCCCATCGCCATGTGCGCGACCAGGCAGGCGGTCGAGGCGATGTCGACCTGCGCATCGCTGAGCTCGGCGATGCAGCGCAGGCCCTCTTTGTTCATGGCGACGAGCTCCTCGCGCGTCACCTTGTGCATCCGCATGCGGCTCGAATGAAAGGTGAAGCGTTGCGCGCCGTGCGCGTTGAGCATCGCCGGAATCTCGGTCTCCATCGTGATGTTGGAGCTCGGCACGATCTGGCCGATGCGCAGGGGACGTTTCATAGGAGGTATGGACTCATCTTAGCGCGCATGTCCGCGGGGATGGGTAAGGCGCGCCAGCTGTCGAGCGAAACCATCGCGACCTTGTGGCGCGCGCGGAATTTTTCCTCGCCGTCGACGGCTCCGCGGATCGCGAACTCGATCGACGAGCCGCCGAGCTTGGCGATCGCGAGCTCGAGCACCAGCGTGTCGCCCAGGTGCGCCGGGCGGAAGAATTCGCAGCCGGTATTGACGATCGGGAAGCCGACGCGCCGCTCGAGGTGCATCTCCTGGAACGGCAGGCCGACCACCTCGCGGAACCAGTCCTCGACGATCGCGCTGATCATGTCGAAGAAATGCACGAAGTAGACGATGCCCGCGGGATCGCAGTGCGAGAAGCGGATCAGCCGCGAGCGGGCGAATTTCATCCCGCTTGCGTCACTAAGCGACGCGGTGGAACCAGGCGAGCGACAGCGCCGCCGCCAGCAGCACCAGCAGCCCCGCAGCGGCGGAGAAGAACGCCCCGACCTCGGTCTTCTTCGTCTCCATCACCAGGCGCGCGTTCATCGTCTGGTAGATTTTCTTCAGGTCCACCGCGTTGCCGGCGTAGAAATATTCGCCGCGCGTGAGATCCGCGATCGAGCGCAGCGTCTCCTCGTCCAGGCGCACGTGCATCGACCAGCCGTCGAAGCCGACGATCTTGCCCTCCGGCGTGCCGACGCCGACGGTGAAGATGCGCACGCCGCGCTCGGCCGCGAGGCGCGCCGCCATCACCGAATCGGGCCCCGAGGTGCGCTGGCCGTCGGTGAGCAGGATGATCACCGCCGAGGTGTACGACCCGGGCGGCACCGGCTTGAAGTTGGCCGGCGGCTTGCGCTTGGTCTCGGAGCCATAGCTGAAGGTCGAGACGTCGTAGCCGCCGTCGGGAAACAAGGTCGCGAGCGACACGATGATCGCGCTGCCGATGGCGGTGGCGCGCTGCAGCTGGAAGCGGTCGATCGCCGCGTACAGGTCTTCTTTGTTTTTCGTTGGAGCTTGCGCCACGGTCGCGGTGCCGGCGAAAGCGACGATGCCGATCCTCACGCTGTCGGGCTGGTCGGCGATGAAGGCCTTGGCGGCATTCTGCGCAGCGACCAGGCGGTTGGGCTCGACGTCCGACGCGCGCATGCTGCCCGAGACGTCCATCGCCAGGATCACCGTCTCGTGCTGCGAGGGCAGCGTCATCAGCGCGCTGGGACGCGCGACGGCGACGATCAGCCCGGCAAGCGCAAGGAGCAGCAGGAACGGCGGCACATGGCGCCGCCAGCTCGCGCCGCCCATCGCCTCCTTGAGGAGCCCGAGATTGGAATAGCGCACCGCGAACTTTTTCCTGCGCCGCAGGAGGTAGACGTACGCCAACACCAGCAAAGGCAGCCCGGCGGCGAGCCAGAGGAACTCAGGCCACTGGAACGTCATGCACCCTCACGCTGCGTTTGCGCTTGCGCAAGTCGGCAAAGCGCATCACCGTCTCGACCAGATCGGCGTCGGTGGAAAGCTCGAGCGCGTCGACCCCGGAGTTGCGCAACGCCTCGCGGATGCCCGCCTCGCGCTTCTCGGCCGCGTCCATGAAGCGCTTGCGAAAGCTGCCGTCGTGCGTGTCGACGAATACCTGCTCGCCGGTCTCGGCGTCCTGGAACACGAGCAGCCCCAGATCGGGCAGCTCGCCTTCGAGCGGATCCTGCAGCCGCACCGCGATCATCTCGTGGCGCTGCGCAAGCTGCACCAGCGGCCGGTCCCAGCCGGGGGCGCTGATGAAATCCGACACCAGGAAAAGCAGCGAGCGGCGGTGCACGAAGTTGAAGGCACTCTTCAGGAGCTCATCGAGCCGCGTGCCCTGCCCTTCCGGCAGCGCCGGGCGCTGCATCATGGCGTGCAGGATGGCGAGCACCTGGCGCCGGCCGTTGCGCGGCGGGATCACGTGGTCGACGCCCGTGCCGTAGAAGATGGCGCCGACGCGGTTGCCGTGGCGCGTCAGCAGGCGCGCGAGCAGGCCGACGAAATCCGCCGCCACCGCGCGCTTGTTCACGTCGTTCGAGCCGAAGTCGACCGAGCGGGAAAGATCGAGCAGGAACCAGGCGGTGATCTCGCGATCCTCGTGGTACTCGCGCACGTAAGGCGTGTTCAGGCGCGCCGTGACGTTCCAGTCGATATGGCGCACGTCGTCGCCGTACTGGTATTCGCGCAGGTCGGCGAGATCCAGGCCGAAGCCGCGGAACAGCGTCCGATAGTCGCCGTGCAACAGCCCGTCGAGACGGCGCATCACCGTCCACTCGAGCCGCCGCAGGACGGCGTCAGGACTGCGCGGTCGAGGCGGGGCTGGCGGGGACTTTGACATGAGCCTGTAGCGGCTTGTCCGGCGCGCGCACTTTCTGCATCAGGCGCTTGATCAGCTCGTCGGCGGTCAGCCCTTCGGCGAGCGCCTCGTAGGACAGCACGAGGCGATGGCGCAGCACATCGGGCACCAGGTCCACCACGTCCTCCGGCAGCGCGTAGTCGCGCCCGCGCAGGAAGGCGAGCGCGCGTGCACATTCGATCAAATGAATTGACGCACGCGGGCTAGCCCCGTACGTGAGGTACTTATCCGGCTGGCGCGTGGCAGAGGCGAGGCGCACGGCATATTGAATCAGCGCGGGCTCGACATAGCCCTTGCGGCACTGGCGCTGCAGCTCGCCGAGCTGATCGGTGCTCGCCACGGCCACCGTCTGGTGGGCCGGCCCGGTGACGCGCTCGACGATGACGAACTCCTCCTCCTCGCTGGGGTAGCCCACGAGCACTTTCATCAGGAAGCGGTCAACCTGGGCCTCGGGCAGCGCGTAAGTGCCCTCGGTCTCGATCGGGTTCTGCGTCGCCATCACGAGGAACGGGTCGGGCACCTTGTGCGTCTCGCCGGCGATCGTGACCTGGTGCTCCTGCATCACTTCGAGCAGCGCGCTTTGCACCTTGGCCGGTGCGCGGTTGATCTCATCGGCGAGCAGCAGATTGCAGAACACCGGGCCGAGCGAGGTCGCGAACTCGCCGGTCTTCTGGTTGTAGATCCTGGTCCCGACGAGATCCGCCGGCACCAGGTCCGGCGTGAACTGGATGCGCCGGAACGAGCCGCGCACCGTGGCGGCCAGCGTCTTCACCGTCAGCGTTTTCGCCAGCCCCGGCACGCCCTCGACCAGCAGGTGGCCGCCGGCGAGCATCGCCACCAGCACGCGCTCGAGGAAATGATCCTGCCCGACGACGGTCTTCTTGACCTCGTAGAGCACGCGCTCCATGAGCGTGGCTGCCGGTTCCATGCGGTTCCTTTAGAAAGGTGAGAGGCCGATCGCGGAAGCCGCGTTCTCGATCGGCACGGCGAAACCGATGCCGATGAAGACGCGATTCTCGGTCGGATTGAGAAGCCCGGTGACGATGCCGACGACCTCGCCGTCGAGCGTGACCAGCGGGCCTCCCGAGTTGCCGGGATTCACCGCGGCATCGAACTGGATCAGGTTGGAGAGCGTCTGCTTGCCGTCCGGCGAGACGTAGTCGCGCTTCAGGCCCGAGACCACGCCGGCCGAGGCCGAGGGGCCGATGCCGAACGGAAAGCCGACCGCGAGGACCTCGTCGCCCGGGCGCAGTCCGGCGGTTGAGCGCATGGTGGCGGGCATGATGTCGTCGGGCAGCGTCTTCGCCTGCAGCACCGCCAGATCGTGCTCGGGGCGCTGGCCGATGAGTTGCGCTTCGGACTCGTGACCGTCGGAGAAGGTGACGTGGATGCGCCGCGCGCCGGAGACCACGTGCAGGTTGGTGAGGATGATGCCCGATTCGACGATCACCACGCCGGTGCCGCGCTGCACGTCGGCCTTGCCGGTCTCCATCCCCTTGGTGCCCTCCTCGCCGTCGTCGGCCATCGCGCGCACCGCAACCACCGAGGGCAGGATCTTCTCGTAGGCGTCGGTCGCGGAGGGGCGCGGCGGGATTTCGTCGATGGCGCGGTGCACGAGCGCTGTGACCTGCGCCTGGGTGATCGCTGGCGGCTGCACCAGCCACACGGCGAGGACCATGGCAGCGAGCGCGGAGGGCACCAGCAGCTTGCGCCACGCAAACCGCGGCTGCCGGGCGGGCGTCGCCGGCTTGGCGGGCGCTGCGCGCTTCGGCACCACCGCCGCAGGCGGGGTTTTCGAAGCGCTGTAGACCGCGCGTCTTCTCATGGACCCGTTTTAGTGTAGCAGCGCCCAAGCGTATAGTCCGTCGCAGCGTGCGTTATCTCGAAGATTTCGCGGTCGGGCAGACGTTTGGCGGCGCCGAGCGCGTGCGGGTGGACGCCGAGCGCATCAAGAGCTTCGCGGCGGAATTCGATCCGCAAGCCTTTCACCTGGATGAGGGCGCGGCGCGCGCCTCGATATTCCGCGGCCTGGCGGCGAGCGGCTGGCATACCGCGGCGATGACCATGCGCCTTCTCGTGGCCAGCGACCTCAAGCCCGCCGGCGGCATCGTCGGCGCCGGGTTCGACGAATTCCGCTGGCCGACGCCGGTGCGCCCGGGCGACGAGCTGCGCGTGCAAAGCGAGGTGCTGGAAGTGCGGCCCTCGAAGTCGCGGCCCGACGTCGGCCTCGTCAAGGTGCGCACGACAACGCTGAACCAGAAGGACGAAGCCGTCCAGGTGAACGTCGGCAACCTGCTGGTGCCGCGCCGCCCTGCGGGTTAGCGGGCGGAGACTTTGGTGCCGTACAGGCGGGCGCGGCTCGCGTAGCACACCGCGCAGCGCACCAGACCGCCGGAGAGCAGCCCCGCCGGACGGTATTCGTGCAGCAGCGCCGGCCGGATCTCGTCGCAGACGTCGCAGTAGACGCGCGCCTCGGCGATCATCGTGAAGGCGAGCCAGCCGCAGCGCGCGCAACGCGCCGCCGTGCCGAGCGCCTGCTCGCTCGTCAGCAAGAGCTCGAACTCGACCGGCCGGATGGCGCGGCATTTGGCGCAGTAGACGTGCGTCGCGTCCATCAGGCGTGCGCCGAGAGCTTCGAGACGATCGCGTGCATATCCGCCCGCTAAGCAAGAACAAGTCCCAAACGCGGACGAGCGCGTCGCCGTGCGGACTATGGCGGAGACCGAGTCCGCCGTGACAGCTCTAAGTGCTTGATTGCGGCCGCGTCCTATGTCGGATCGGGGCCGCGAAATTCCCGGCGGCAAGCATCGCCGAAGTCCCGCAAGGGATTCTTCGCGTGGTTATCGAGAAGCTCGGCCAACTCGCGGAACGTCTTGTTGGGAGCGAGATAGGTCTGGATGATCGTGCGCACAACTCGGTCTGCGCTTTCAATCACTTCCTGGGACGACAGAACGCGCATCCTGCCGACCAAGGCGTACAACGCTACGAGATTCGAGATTCGAGCTTGATCGTGCTCGTACGCGTCCGCGTACCACTTCGACGCCTCTTCGATGAAGGACTTGTAGAGGTCCACCCGCGTGTTGCGGTTGGCCGCGCGCTCCTGCGAGCTGAATTGCACGTGGTGGGTCAGCCACGACGCCATTAGCGACGTCAGGCCGCCGATGGCCGAGCCGGCGAGCGCAGAGATGGCCGAAACGTACGCGGGATCCATGATCCGGCCGCCGCCCTAGGAATGCAGGGTGCGCGCGTCCTCTCGCCGGCGGATCGTCGCCGCGATCTCCGCGCTCACCGCTCGCAGCGCGCGCGAGTGCGCGGCCGCGAGCGCTTCGTATCCGGCGCCGCCCACCGGCTCGCGGACGAGCGTGCGGCCGAATCGGGGCTCGCCGCCGTTCGACGGGCGCAGGGTCCAGGCGACTTCCACCGTCGCGGCGTCGTCCAGGACGGAATCGAAGCGCAACACCTCGAGGAGCACCTGGTAGTCGAAGCCTTCCGGGTTTTGCGGGTACGCCATGACGCGGCTCGAGTTCAGCAACCGAGCGAGCTCCCCGGCGATCACCTGCGGGATGGCACTCGCCAGCGGCTCCGCCCAGCGCGCCTGCTCGACGATCCTCACGCGGTTGTCGGACAGGCGTAGCACGAGTTGGGGGCGGTCGACTGATTCGGGCACCGCGGCTGGACCGACCACGATGCCATATTCGGTCCGTGCGACGGGCGTAGCGTCCGGCGCAGCGGCCACGCTCAGGGTGTAGAACTGGGATGGCGGTGAGCTCGCGCAGCCACAGATGGTGATGAACAACACCAGGGTGTACGCGTATCTCATTTGGTGCCCTCGTCCTTCTTGCCCACCAGCAGGGCTTCCGGATGGCGCTCAAGGTAGTCGGCCAGTACACGGAACGCCTGAGCAGCGCGAGCCACCTCGCGCATCGCCTGTCGGGTATCGGTCTGCAGGGGCGAGTCGCTCGTCAGCAGCCGGTCGGCCGAGGCGAGCGTCTTGCGCGCTTGCGCCAGTGTCGGCCCGACCTCCGAGGCGACCTCCGCGTCCATGTGGTCGATGAGCCGCTGGGCACTTTGCAGCGTCTGGCGCAGCTCGCCGGCAAGATCGTCCAGCGGGACCTTGTCCAGCTTTGCCGCGAGCGAGCCAATGGCGGTCTCGAGCTCGACGAGCGTCGCCTTCTGGGTCGGAAGCTGCGGCGGGCTCGCCGCCCAATTTACCTTCGCGCCCTTTACGGGAAAAAAGTCGAGAGCCAGATAGAGCTGATGCGTCACCAGACTGGCTGGCCTAAGTTGTGCGCGCATTCCCGACGCGACCAGCGCATCGATGAAGCGTCTGCGCCGCTCGCGGCTGCCGGCGGTGCTGCGAACCCCGTCCTGCCACTCAATGCGCGACGGATAGATCGTTGCCTGGACCGCGACCAGGACTTCGCCCGCGCCGGGCGCCATTTGCATCCTCACGGCGCCGACTTCACCCACGGTAATCCCGCGAAAGTCGACCGGCGCGCCGGGCTGCAGACCGCGGACGGATTCGTTGAACAGCATGGTGAACTCCAGCTTGTCGGCCTCGGGGTTCTTCATGGCCTCGGTCGGGTTTTCGAACAGCCTGAATTCCGTGCTCGCCGCGGCGCGCGCAACCGCCGTCGTGCCGGGCGGCGTGTCGAACGCGACGCCGCCGATCAGGATCGATACGAGCGACTGCGTGTCGACCCGTATGCCGTTTGCGTCCAGCTTCACGTCGATGCCGCTCGCGTGCCAGAAACGCGCGTTCGAGGTGACGTACTGGTCGAACGGCGCGTTGATGAAGACCGTGACCTTCACGCCGTCCGGGTCGAGTTCGCAGCCGGTCACCTGGCCCGCCGGCAGGCGACGGAAGAAGACCGGCGAGCCGACTTCGAGCGACCCCGCGCTGGCGGCGTGAAGCACAAGCAGCGTCCCGGGACTGTCGCCGGCGACCACCGGTGGCGCATCGAGCCCGGCGAACTCGCGCCGGCTTTTCCCGGACTTGCCGGCGTCCACACCGATGTAGGCGCCGGATAGCAGCGTGTCCAGGCCCGACACGGTGCCGGCTGCGATGCGCGGCTTCACCACCCAGAAGCGCGTGTCTTCGACCAGGTGGGGCTTGGCGTCCTTGACCAACTCCGCCGTCGCGATGACCTCCTTCAGATCCGGCGAGAGCGCCACCGATTTGACGATCCCGATCTGCACGTCCTTGTACTTCAGCTTGGTCTTGCCCGCCTCAATGCCGTCCGCGCTGTTGAAGCGGATCGTGATGGTGGGTCCGCGCTCGAGCACGGCCTTCACGCCGAGCCAACCGGCAAGCAGCGCGGCGACGAAAGGCACGAGCCATACCGCCGGGAGCGACCAACGCGCGCGGCCTGCAGCTACTGCTTCTGGAGTTTCAGCGGGATCCATGGCGTTGCGAGTCCCAGATCAGGCGCGGATCGAAGCTCATCGCGGCCAGCATGGTGAGCACCACGACCGCGGCGAAGGCGAGCGCGCCGGGCCCGGCGTGGATCGTCGCCAAGGCTTTCGCCTGTACCAGCGCGACGAGGATCGCGGTCACGTAGATGTCGAGCATCGACCAGCGTCCGATCAGCTCGACGACGCGGTAGAGGCGCGCGCGCTGGCGCGGCTGCCAGGTCGAGCGCAGCTGCACCGACGCGGCGAGAAAGGCGAGCGCGGCTATCTTCAGCAACGGCACGCTGATGCTCGCGACGAAAACCACGAGCGCGAGCGGCCACGAGCCGGATGACCAAAGGTAGACGACGCCGCTCAGGATGGTGTCGTCTTCCGATCCCGAGAACCACTCGGTGTGCATCACCGGCAGCACGTTCGCCGGGACGTACAAAATGATGGCCGCGACGAGGAATGCCCAAGTCCGGCGCAGGCTGTGCGGCTTGCGAGGTTTCATAGCCCGGATGCCCGGTACGCCGCCGCCCAGAGCACGACGAGCGCGCCGAGCGCCAAGGACCCCACGCCGGGAACCACCGTCGCCATGTGCGCGAGCTTTGCCAGCGCAACAAGCAGGCCCAGCACAAACACTTCGAGCATCGACCAGGGTTGCGCCGCCCGCAGAGCACGCAGCAGCGCCGGCGCGCGGCGCAGGCTTGGATGCTGGAGGAGCGCCATCGAACTGAGCGCAACGAGCGGACAGATCACCGTGGTGGCGATAACCAACGCCGCGAGCGGCGCCATGTCATCGTCGTACAAGGCGCGCGCCGCACCGGGCAGCGTGGCCTGTATCAGGTTCCCCTGGACTTCCAGGCCCACGATGGGAAAGGCGATGGCGACGCCGAAGGCGATGAGGGCCGCGAGCGTGAACGGCAGGGCACGCTCGGGCCTGGGCGCCCGGTAGAGCACGGCGCCGCATCGGCTGCAGAGCGCGCTCTGGCCCGCGGCGGGCCTTATAGCCCGCTGCAGCAGATCGCACTCGGGGCAGCCGAGCAGCGCTGAGGGTGCGCCGTTCAATGATCAAGCCTGGTGATTTTCAGGCCCTGCACCGCGATGCCGCCCATCAGACCTTTCTGGTCGAAGACGTACCCGTAGACATCGGCCTGAGTGGTGGTAGTCGAGACTTCCTTTGCCGCCCCGACATTCACGAACACGATGTTGGGATCGGCGCCGATCTCGAAGCCCTTCGTGCTGCGCAGGTTCTGCAGAGCCTTGTCGCTCATGAAGAACACGGCATAAGCGTACGATTGCGCGCCCGCTTCCAGGCCGGCGAGCACGCCATCCGCCCGGTAATGACCGACGGTCCGGCCGCCCGCGAGCATCACGCCCGGGCCGGATTGAGCGCCGACGATGAACGCCGCCTTGCGAATGTCCGGGAATACCAGGATCCCCTTGGCTTTTTCACCGAGCGCCTTGGCGGCCGGCGAGCTCTCATACAACGCGTTCAA
>DASWER010000158.1:0-9611 GCA_036394655.1 Burkholderiales bacterium | reverse complement strand
AAGGAAGCCGCCGGCCGGCCGGTGAGCGAAGCGCTGGTGCGCCATTTCAAGGACCGGGACATGCTCCTCATCCTCGACAACTGCGAGCACTTGCTCCACGGCTGCGCCGATCTCGCGCGGGAGTTGCTGCAGGCGGGCCCGCAGTCCAAGGTCCTCGCCTCGAGCCGCGAGCCCCTGCGTATCGCGGGCGAGACCACGTATCCGGTTCCCGCACTGCCGGAAAGCGAAGCGGTGCGCCTATTCGTCGACCGTGCGGCAAAGGCGAAGTCGGGCTTTCGCGTGAACGGCGCGGAGCCGGCCGTGGCGAGCGTGTGCCGGCGCCTGGATGGAATCCCGCTCGCGATCGAGCTCGCCGCGGCGCGCGTGCGCAGCCTGTCGATCGACGCGATCGCCGCGCGCCTGGACGATCGCTTCCGCCTGCTCACGCGTGGCGACCAGACCGCGCTGCCGCGGCAGCAGACCCTACGCGCGCTGATCGACTGGAGCTACGACCTCCTGACCGACGATGAGCGGACGGTTTTCAAGCGGCTTGCCGTGTTCGCCGGCGGCTGGACGCTCGAGGCGGCGGAAGCGCTCGCCACTGCAGCTGCGCCCGGCGAGGCGAGCGCGCTCGATGACTTGACCGAGCTCGTGGAGAAATCGCTCGTCGTCATGGATGCCAGCGGCGAGCGCTACCACTTGCTCGACACCGTGCGCCAGTACGCGCACGAGCGCCTGGATGAATCCGGCGACGGCGATACGGCGCGCGAGCGCCACCTGCGCTTTTACCTGGGTCTCGCCGCGAAAGCGCGACCGGCGCTCGCCGGCCCGAAGCAGGGCGAATGGCTCGGGCACCTCGACCTCGAGCGCGAAAACTTGCTTGCCGCGCACGTCTGGTGCGACCGCACGCCACGCGGCGCCGAGCTTGGACTGGAGCTCGCTTATCTCCTTGCGCCCTACTGGGTGAATCGCGGCCTGCTCGGCCTCGGACAGCGCCTGAGCATCGAAGCCCTGGCACGCGAAGGTGCTCAGGAGCGCAACTTCACGCGCTGCCGCGGACTTTTCGTCGCCGGGCAGATCAGCTACTTCATGGGCCGCTACGGCGAAGCGCAGGCCTTTCTCGAGGAAAGCCTCGCCATTGCCCGCGCGATCAACGACAAGCGCCGGGTCGCGGTGGTGCTTCAGCCGCTCGGCATGGCCTACCTCGGCCAAGGCGATCTTGCGGGTGCACGACGCTATCTCGAGCAGGCGGTGGCCTCGGCCGAAAGCCTGGGCGAGGCGCGCGAAATCGCCGGGGCTCTCAATGCCTTGGCCCAACTGCATCGCGTCGAAGCCAATCTCGACGTCGCCGCGCCTCTTTACGAAAGAATGCTCGCGCTCGCGCGCGAACTCGGCGATCGGGAGACGGTCGCCATCGGACTGCTCAACCTCGCGATGGTGGAGATCGGCCGCGGATCGGTCGAGCGCGTGCGGCAGATGCTTTTGGACGTGCTCGAGATCGTGGCGGAGACCGGGTCCAAGCCCGTGGGACAAAGCGTGCTCGAAGTCTGCGCGGGTCTCGCCGTGCTATGCCAGGACTGGCCGCATGCCGGTCGCTTTTACGCGGCCGCCGAGGCACAGGCGCTGCGCACCGGCTTGCATCGTGACCCGGCGGATCAAGCGTTTCTGGCGCCGATGGTGGCCAAAGCGCAAGCGGGCCCCGGCGGCGCAGCATTCGCAGCCTCCGAAGACGCGGCGCGGGAGCTTGCTTACGACGACGCGGTGGCCGCGGCGCGCGCCTGGTTGCAGGCCGCGCGCGCGTCCTAATCGTTCATCACGGTCGGATCGAATGAAAGCGGCGGACCCGAAGGGTTGCTTGAATCGATTATGTTAATCGTGTAGGGGAATTTCGCCTTTGGCGTGGCTTTTGTTCCCGTGCATTGAAACATGATCGGGTGCGGCCCACCTGTCGGTCCGCAGTTGATGATCTCATTCGTAGGCTGCTTGAAAGTGATTCCATTGGCAGGAAACTCGTAGCCTTGCGTCGCGATTCGCCAGATGATCTTGGCCCCGGTGCTTCGGACTACGATCGGTTCCTGGTCAAGGACGATGTATCCCTCCTCCACGGTTGCGCTCGTGACTCTCGGGTCACGCACCGCGGGCCCTACTCCCTGCAACGCGTTGCATCCGGCCAGCACGGCAGCTGCGGCGACGATCAGTAATTTCGCGTTCATTTTTCTCTCCCCTAGTGAGCCTACGGCGCGAAGCCTACGCGCGCGCCTATAGCGAATCAACGCAAGAGCGTGAAAACGGACGGCGGGATAAGTCAGGATTTCGAGAACAGTCGCCGATCGAGCTTCGTCAGCCGCTCGGCGCCCTGGTCGCCAACCAGCACCGTCTCGCTGAAAGAAACGCCGCGGGCCGAGGTGTACATGTGGAACACCATGCCGGCCTCGAGCCGCCATTCGGCGCTCGGCAGGAAGCAACGCGTAAAGTCGCTCGAGCGGATCGGGACCCTGGAGTAGTAGCCCAGGGTATATCCAGTGACATTCGGATAACTCTCTCGCAGCCCGGCCGCGAGCACGCCGTTGCGCAGGATGGCATCCACGTCGCGCGCCGCCGCGCCGGGTTTCATCGCCGCGAGCTGCGCGTCCTGCAGCGCGACGAGAAGCTCAGCCGCATGCCGGCGCTCAGCATCGATCGGCCCCAGGGCGACGCAGCGCATGAGGCGTGCCTCGTATCCTCGATAGCGAGCGACGAGTTCGAGGTGCAGCACATCGCCCGCTTCGAGCGGACTTTCCTCCGACTGCGCATGCAGGAAATCCCATCCCCGCGCCGCCGCGACGTAGCCAAGGTGAGCGGGATCCGCGCCCAATTCCGCCAATCGCAGCCTCGCCGTAGCCGCCACGTCGCGGGCGGTTACGCCTGGAGAGAGCATCGGGATGATCTCCTGCAGAGTCTGGTCGAGGAGCTCGGCGGCTCGACGGATCAGGGCGATCTCGGCTGGCGATTTGACCAGCCGCAGCTCCCACGGCACTTGGTGCATCGGTACGAAGCGCGCGTCGGGCAGTAAACCCCGCAGGCGCTCGTAGCCGGCGACGCTGAGAGCGTGGCTGCCGGAGTCGAAGCCGATCGCCGCGGCGCCGAATCCCCGGGTCCCGAGCGCGCCTGCGAGCTTCTCGACCGGATCGTCGCCGTCCGCGAAGGCCTCGTGGTCCTGGAACCACGACTGGCTGCGGAACGGCTCGGCGTCGAGCGCCCGCAGCACCATGACCGGCCGTCCCTCGCGGGGCGCGATGCAGGCGCGATAGAGGTTGAGCGTGGTCTCGTAGCCGGTGAAGTAGGCGAGGATTTCACAGTCGTCGAGAATCATGACGTCCACCGCGTGCATACGCATGGCCGTACGAAGTCGTTCAAAGCGCGCGGTAAATTCCGCGGAGGAAAACACGCTCATGGCCTGAGCGCTGCCAGAACGAAGCGGCTGATTTCCCTCTTCCGCTCCGCGATTGCCGCCGGATCCAGAAGATCGCGACCCACGACGGCAGACACCGTGTAAGCGTTGCTGAAGTAAAAGCTGCACAACGCAAAGATGCTGAAATAAAGCTGCTGCGCGTTGGTCCTGGCCGCGAAGCGCTTTTGCGCCTTGCCCAGCCGCACCACCGCTTCGAGATCCGACAGCAAGGGTGCGGCGGCCGCCTGCACATGCCGGCTTCCTTCGGCGTCGAGGTTCGCGCCGCGATGCCGGTTCACCTCCATCGCTACGGCCATGTGCTCGGGCGAGGTTTGCACGAAATCGAACACGTCGGCGACGATGTTCGCCACGCCGGCCTCCGGATCCACGCCGTCGAAGACTCGGGAGGCGTGGTTGGCGCGGAACGACTTGTAGCCGAGCTCGAGGACCAGGCGAAACAGGGCCTCCTTGTTGCCGAAGTGGTAGTAGAGCGCGTGATTGTTGACCCCGGCGGCCCTCGCGATGCGGTCGACGCGCGCGCCGGCGATGCCGTGCCGCGCAAACTCGCGCAACGCCGCGCGCAGGATCGCGGCCTTGGTGCGCGAGGACTTGTCGTATTCGCGCTGGCGCTTCTTGCCGTTGCGGTGGTAGTGGACTCGCTTGGGCATGCTCAGGCGGTGCCGAGATAGGCTTCGCGCACTCGCGGGTCGGCCGCGAGCGAGGCGGATTCGCCTTCGAGCGTGACGCGACCGTGCTCGAGCACGTAGGTGCGATCGGAAAACTTCAACGCGGCGTGGGCGTTCTGCTCGATGAGCAGAATGGAAAGCCCGGAGTCCTTCAGCTGGCGCAGGCCCTTGAACACTTCGTGCACCATCAGGGGCGAGAGCCCGAGCGACGGCTCGTCGAGCATCAGCATGCGCGGCCGCGCCATCATCGCGCGACCGATGGCGAGCATCTGCTGCTCGCCGCCCGACAGCGAGCCGCCCGCTTGCTGCTGGCGCTCGCGCAGGCGCGGGAACAACGCGTAGACGCGCTCGAGGTCCGCGGCGGCGGGCTCCTTCAGCCGGTAGGCGCCGAGCTCCAGGTTTTCCAGCACCGACATGCGCCGCAGGATGGCGCGGCCTTCCGGGCAATGCACCAGGCCCTGGTTGACGATGAGGTCGGCCCGCAGGCGAGTGATGTCGCGCTCGGCAAAGCGGATGCTTCCCTGGGTTGCCTGGAGCAGCCCGGAAATACAGCGCAGCAGCGTAGTCTTGCCGGCACCGTTGGCGCCGATGATGGCGACGGCTTCGCCGGCCAGGACATTGAGGCTTACGTCGCGCAGCACCGCGGTCTGGCCGTAGCCCGCGCTGACCTGTTTCAGCTCGAGCAGCCTCATGCTTCGGCGCTGCTTCCGAGGTAAGCCTCGACCACCGCCGGGTCGCTCAGCACGCCTGCCGGTGTGTCCTCGGCCACTTTCTTGCCGAAATTGAGCACCGTGACCCGCTCGGCCAGATCTTTTACCACCGGCAGGTGATGCTCGATGATCAGGATCGTCATCTGGCGCGCCGCGATCTTGCGCACCGCCGCCACCACCTCTGCGGATTCGCGCGGGTTCATGCCCGAAGTCGGCTCGTCCAGCAACAGCAGCCGCGGTGCGCTTGCCACCGCGCGCGCGATTTCGACCAGGCGCTTCGGACCGTAGGCGAGCTCGCCCGCCTGGCGCGTTGCCAGAGATTCGAGGCCGAATGAGGCGAGGATTTCCATGGCCGCCTCGCGCTGCGCTCGCTCCTGCGCGCTCCAGATGCGGTAGAGGCTGCTGAAGCCGGTGATCGCGACCGGATGCTGTCCGACCCTCACGTTCTCGAGCACGCTGAGATCGTTGAACAGCCGGATGTTCTGGAACGTGCGCTTGATGCCGAGCCGCGCACGCGCGTGTGCCGGCTGGCGCTCAATCGGCTGGCCGTCGAAGACGATGCGGCCCTGGGTCGCTTCGACGGCACCGCTGATGAGGTTGAACAGCGTGGTCTTGCCCGAGCCGTTTGGCCCGATGATCGCGTGCACGCTGTTTTCGGCAACCGACAGTTTGACGGCGTCGACCGCGGTCAGGCCGCCGAAGCGCTTGGTCAGCCCCTCGAGCCGAAGGATCACCGCCACAGTTTCTTTCTCAGCGCGCGCAGCGCCGCGCGATCGAGCATGCCCTGCGGCCGGAAGATCATCAGCAGCACGAACAGCAGGCCGTACATGAAGAGATACCAGTCCTTGAGGAAGCGGAACAGATCCGGCAGCAGCGAAAGCACCGCCGCGCCGAGCATCGCGCCCCAGAAGGTCTCGATGCCGCCGAAGATCACGAACAGGATGATCGCCACCGACATGTGCAGGCCGAAGGTGGTCGGCTCGATGAAGTAGAAGTGATGCGCATAGAGGCCGCCGCCGACTCCCGTGATGGCCGCGCCGACGCCGAAGGCCAGAACCTTGTTGAGGCGCACGTCGATGCCCATCGCCGCGGCGGCGTCCTCGTCCTGGCGGATGGCGTCGCAGGCCAGGCCCCAGCGCGAGCGCGAATGCAGCCACGAGAACGCTACCGCGGCGAGCACCAAGCCGAGCACGATGGGCGCGGTGGTGCCCATCATCCCGCGCATGCCGCCGACGCCGCCGACGTAGTCGACGACCGAGAACGCGGCGCGCACGATCTCGCCGAAGCCGAAGGTCGCCATCGCCAGGTACAGGTGCGAGAAGCGCAGCACCGGCAGGCCGATCAGCACGCCGATCGCGAAGGCCGCCACGCCGCCGCACAGCACCGCCGGGACCAGAGGCCAGCCGAAGTTCACCGTCAGGATCGACGCCGCATAGGCGCCGATCGCCATGAAGCCGCCGTGCCCGACGGAGAACTGCCCGGTGGCGAGCGTGAAGTAAAGGCCGAGTGCCAGCAGCATGTTGATGCCGATGCCGATCAGTACGCTGTCCGCGAAGACGCTGAACATCGAAGCGCTCTAGGCCCGGTCGCGGACCTGGACGCCGAAGAAGCCGGCGGGCTTGAACATCAGCACCGCGATCAGCGCGGCGAACACCAGCACGTCCTGGTAGGAGCTGGAGAGATAGCTCACCGCGAGGACCTCGAGCACGCCGACCAGCACGCCGCCGAACATCGCGCCGTACACGTTGCCCAGGCCGCCGATCACCATCCCGGTCATGCCCTTGAGCAGGATGTTCAGCCCGATGAACGGCGTGATGGTGTGATAGACGAGCGATGTCAGCGAGCCCGCCGCGCCCGCGAGCACGCCGGAGATCAGGAAGGTGAAGGCGATGGTGCGTTCTACTGGCACGCCGAGCAGCGCGGCGGTGACATGGTTCTCGGCGACGGCGCGCATCGCCTTGCCAAGGCGCGTGTGCCGCAGCAGGACGTGCAAGCCCGCCATCAGCGCCAGGGTCACGCCCAGGATGACCAGATGCGACAGGCCGACCATGATCGGCCCGAGCTGGAGGTGCGCGTCGCCCAGCGGATCGGGCACCGCCCTCTGGTCGGTGCCCCAGAGGCGCGCGGCACCGGTCTGCAGGATGAGGGCGATGCCCACCGTGCTCAGCGCGGGCGCGGTCCAGTATTTCTTGCTGACGAAGCGAAACGAGCCGAAGTAGACGATCAGGCCGAGGAGCGCGCCCACGGCGATGGCCATCGCGATGGCGAGCAGCACGCTGCCACCGCTCGCCAGCAGGGCAACCAGCCCGGCGTACGCCGACAGCATGATGGTCTCGCCGTGCGCGAAGTTCAGCAGGTCGAGCGTCCCCAGCACCAGCGTGAACCCGAGCGCGACCAGCGCGTAGGTGCTGCCGATGAGGACGCCGTTGTAGAGCTGCTGGAGAAGCAGGTCCAACCGCGCCGCCCGCTACTTAATGGGCGTCAGCGTCCACTTGCCCCCGGAAATCACCGCTTTCATCATCGGACGGTCGACCTCGCCGGTATCGCCCTTGAGCGAATAGACGCCCGACATGCCGGTGACCTGGATGCCGTTCAGGGCTTGGCGGATACGGTCGCGGTCCTTCTCCAGATCCGCCGGCTGGTTGGTGACGCCGCCCTTCTTGATCGCCTCGACCACGGTGATCAGGCCGTCGTAGGCATAGGCCTCATGCAGCACGGCGTTCTCGCCGGTGCGCTTCTCGACCGACGATACGTAGGCGTGAACCTTGGGATCGGGATTGTCCCGCCAGAACTGCGCCGCGGTGATGGTGCCTTCGACGGCGGCGCCGCCGGATTTCAGGAACTCGTCGCCGAACAGGCCGCCGCTGCCGAGGAGCTGCTGCTTCATTCCCTGGCGGCGGATCTCGATCGCGATCTTGGCCGCATCGCCCGGCGATGCCGAGAACACCACGGCGTCGGGATTCATCGCCTTGAGCTTCGACACCTGCGCGGTGACGCTCGGATCGCCCGACTGGAACGTGACCGGGTCCTTGCGCGTGAGGTCCTCGACGCCGAGCTTGTCGAAGAGCGCCGGCCAGAACACGCCGCCCATGTACTTGCTCACCGGGTCCTTGACGTCCATGATCAGCGCCACCTTCTTGATGTTCTTTTCCTTGACCACCTCGGCGATGACCGGAGCGGTGTTCTGGTCATCCGGCATGATGTTGCGGAAGGCCCAGGGACGGTTCTTGTTGAGAATGCCGCCTTTCGCGACCGAGGTGCCGAGCGCCGGCACTTTCAGCTGGTTCGCGATCGGGAACACGATCTCGGCTTCGCCGCTGGTGTTCGGGCCGATGATGGCGAGGACGTTGTCCACGGTGGCGAGGCGCCGCACGATGTTCGGCAGCTCGTTCGGGCTGGCACGGTTGTCGTACTCGATCAGCTTGATCTTGGCGCCGTTGACGCCGCCCTTCGCATTGATGTCCTCGGCCGACATGCGGATGCCGCGGAACGACTTCTGCCCGTAGGACCCCCACGCCCCCTCGACGGTGTAGATCACGCCGATCTTGATCTCCTGCGCCTGCGCCGTAGCGAAGCCCGGCAGCGCGGCCAGCACGCCTGCGACTGTAATAGCGAACATCCGGTTCATGGTGTCTCCCTCGTTAAATGACGACTTGCGTAACTTCTTTTCTGCACTGTTCCAGTATTCCGGCAATCTCCGCCGGCTTGGCGCCGGGCATGCGCGCGCTGCCGTTCGCGGTGACCTTGGCCCAGACGCGCGACTTGTAGAACTGGCGCTGCGAAGCGGGAACGCCGAGCAGCGCCTGCACCAGCGCATCCTGCACGTCGGGCGGGAACGCGGCCTCGTAGGCGTCGCGCTCGGGCCCGTAGGAAAACTCCGCCACCTTGCCCCGGGGCGGGCGGTCCTGCCGCAGCGCTGCGGTGGCCTTTTCATCGACCTTGAGATCGGCGCTGATCACGACGCCGTAATCGCGCCTCGCGATCTCCCGGGTGATGAGATCTTCGGACACATCCTTCAGCACTTTCGCCGGGTCGCGCTCGAAAGCATCGCCGAAGCCGCCGCCGCCCGGCGTGTTGATCGCCACCACGTCGCCTGGGTTCGGATGCAATGCGCTGGTGACCTTGCCGATCGAGCGCTCGCCCGGCGTGCCGGGATTGATCAGCGTCTCGC
This sequence comes from Burkholderiales bacterium, assembly GCA_036394655.1. GTDB lineage: Bacteria > Pseudomonadota > Gammaproteobacteria > Burkholderiales > SG8-39 > SCGC-AG-212-J23. Next base: position 635 of record DASWER010000158.1, on the reverse strand, counting down.
ACAGGGTGCCGGCGCTGCCGCCCTTGCGTCCCCACGGACGAAAAAGAAAGCGCTCCATGCCGCGCGCCGTCACGATCGCATTGGGGGCGAAGACCTGGAACGCGAAGTCGATGCCCAGTCCGCCGCGGTACTTGCCGGGCGCCGGCGCCTTGGATGAGAGGCGGTACTCGTGCACCAGGATCGGCATCTCGGCTTCGCTGGTCTCCGCGGGGATGTTGCGCATGAAGCCGGCGGCGAAATCGGCGCCGTCGATGGCGTCCTTGGTCGGGCGCGCGCCCGAACCGCCCCACATCGGCTGCAGCACGTTGACCTTGGTCTCGCCGGTGCGCGGGTCGATATAGGAAAGCAGGCTCACGCCCAGCATTCCAGAGCCGGCTGCCGGGAGGATGCCGCTGCCTTCGACGCCGCTCGCGGCGGAATCGGTCGCGAGCGAGAGCGCCGCGATGATGATGTCCATCACGCGCACTGCCGTAGCGAAGCGCACGCCCACCGCCGCGTACTTCTCCGGATTGATGATGGTGCCGCGCGGAATGGTCACGCGCACCGGGCGCACCATGCCGCGGTTCAGCGGCGCGCTCTTGTCGACGCTATGGAAGAAGTTGAACACCGCGGCATTGATGAAATGGTGGTTCTTG
>DASWER010000157.1:0-12056 GCA_036394655.1 Burkholderiales bacterium | reverse complement strand
CCTTCGGACTGGGCGATCTCGTTTTCATGATGCGGGAACTGCAGGTCCATGCCGCCACCGTGGATGTCGAACTGCTCGCCGAGCAGCGTGCAGCCCATCGCCGAGCACTCGATATGCCAGCCCGGCCGGCCCTCGCCCCAGGGCGAGGGCCACTTCGGCTGGTCGGGCTTGGCGCGCTTCCAGAGGACGAAGTCCAATGGGTCTTCCTTGGTCGTGTCGACGTCGACGCGCTCGCCGGCGCGCAATTCATCGAGCGACTTGCCCGAAAGCTTGCCGTAGCCGGGGAAGCGCCGTACGGCATAGTTAACGTCGCCCGAGGCGGACTGGTACGCCAGCTTCTTCTCCTGCAGGCGGCCGATCAAGTCGAGCATCTGCGGCACATATTGCGTGGCGCGCGGCTCGTGGTCGGGCTTCTCGACGCCGAGGGCGGCCGCGTCCTCGTCCATGGCGTGGATGAAGCGCGCGGTCAGCGCGTCGACCGGCTCGCCGTTCTCCACCGCGCGGCGGATGATCTTGTCGTCGATGTCGGTGATATTGCGCACGTACGTCACGCGGTAGCCGCTCGCGCGCAGCCAGCGGCGCACCATGTCGAACACCACCATGAAGCGCGCGTGGCCGAGATGCAGATAGTCGTAGACCGTGATGCCGCAGACGTACATCCGCACTTCGCCCTGGCGTAACGGAATGAAGTCCTGCTTGGCCCGACCGAGGCTGTTGAAGATCTTCACGGTTGGATTGTGAACCGGCGGGCCTTAGTCTAGAATGAGGACCCTTTCGTAGGGCCTTGAAAATATTAACACAATGCTGAGTTCAAACGCCCCACGCAATCGGCTTCGTGGCGGTGTCATCCTCCTTTGCGCCCTGGCGTTTTTCGCAGCCGCGCCGGCGCGCGCCGATGAAGTGCAGGAAGCGCAGAAGCTTCTCAAGTCTGGCCAGTCGCAGCAGGCGCTCGAGCGCGTGAACCGCGCGCTTGCCGCCAATCCCAAGGATCCGCAGGCGCGCTTTCTCAAGGGACTCATCCTCACCGAGCAGGGCAAGCAGCAGGACGCGATCGAGATCTTCACCAAGCTGACGCAGGACCATCCGAATCTTCCCGAGCCCTACAACAACCTCGCGGTGATCTACGCGAGCCAGGGTCAGTACGAGAAGGCCCGCGCTGCGCTCGAGCAGTCGATCCGCACCCACCCGAGCTATGCGACCGCGTACGAGAACCTCGGCGATGTCTACGCCAAGCTTGCAAGTCAGGCCTACGGCAAGGCGCTGCAGCTCGACGCCTCGAATACTGGCGCGCAAAACAAGCTCTCGCTCGTGCGCGAGCTGGTGCGCGAGCCGATCGCCAAGCCGGCGCCAACCACCACCGCGGCGAAGGAAGCCCCCAAGGAGCCGGCCAAGCCGCCGGTGCTAGCGCAAAAGGCGCCGGAGAAGAAAGCTGCGGCGGCCGAAAAGCCGGCAGGCGACTCCACGGCGGAGGTGTTGAAGACGGTAAACGGCTGGGCGCAGGCCTGGTCCAAGAAGGACGCCGATACCTACCTCGCCTACTACGCCAAGGACTTCAAGGCGCCGCGCGGCGAGGGGCGCGCGGACTGGGAGAAGGCACGCCGCGCCCGGATTGCCGCGCCCAAGTCCATCTCGGTGGGCGTAGAGTCGCCCAAGGTGACCATGCGCGGCGCGCAGCAGGCGAGCGTGAGCTTCAGGCAGACTTACCGGTCCGACAAGCTCACCACAAAGAGCCGCAAGACCCTCGAACTCGTGAAAGCGGACGGCCGCTGGCTGATCAAGGAAGAAAAGGCGGCCAAATGAGGCGCCTGGCGCTGCTCGTGCTCGCGCTGACGTCCATCTCGATGGCGTGGGCAACGACGCCAGAGGACCGGCTCTCGTCGGTGTTCGAGGCGATCGAGGCGAACCAGATCGACGTGGCACTCAAGCGCGTGGATGCGCTGATTGCCGATTACCCGAATTTTCGGCTGGCGCATCTGGTGCGCGGCGACCTGCTGCTCGCGCGGGCGCGGCCGCTGGAGACCTTCGGCAATGTGGTGAAGACGGTGCCGCGGGAGCGGCTCGACGGGCTGCGCGACGAGGCGCTCGCCCGGCTGCGCGCCCAGCGGCTGCGGCCCACCGAGGACCGGCTGCCGCGCTATGTGCTGCAGCTCAATCCCGAGCAGAAGCACGCGCTGGTCGTCGATTCGCGCCGCTCGCGCCTCTACGTCTATGCCAACGACGGCGGCAAGCCCAGGCTGATTGCCGATTACTACGTCACGCTGGGGAAAAACGGCATCGACAAGACGCGCGAAGGCGACCAGAAAACACCGGTGGGCGTCTACCACGTGACGGCCAATCTGCCGCGCAAGAAGCTCACCGACTTCTACGGCGCCGGCGCTTTCCCGATCAACTATCCGAACGAGTGGGACCGCCGCCAGGGGCGCAAGGGCCACGGCATCTGGCTGCACGGCGTGCCTTCGAACGTGTACAGCCGGCCGCCGCGCGCGAGCGACGGCTGCATCGTGCTGGCCAATCCGGATCTCGAATCGGTCGGCCAGCGACTGCAGATCGGGCTCACGCCGGTGATCATCGCCGACGAGATCGAATGGAGCGACGCCGGCTCGCTCGAGACCGAGCGCAGCGGGCTTGCCGCGGCGCTCGAGCAATGGCGCGCCGACTGGCAAAGCCGCGACACCGAGCGCTATCTTGCGCACTACTCGCAGCGCTTCTCTTCGCTCGGCCAGGACTACGCGGCCTGGGGCGCTCACAAGCGCAAAGTGAACGCGGCGAAATCGTGGATCAAGGTCGGGCTCGGGCGCGTCACCATGCTGCGCTACCCGCATGAGCGCGACATGGTCGTCGTCACCTTCGACCAGGACTATCGCTCCGACGGCCTGTCGAACGTGATGAAGAAACGCCAGTACTGGGCCAAGGAAGCCGGGCGCTGGAAAATTCTCTACGAAGGACCGGGATGAAACTCAGCTATCTATTCGTTCTCTCCACTGCGGCCGTGGTGCCCACGGGCGCCATCGGCGCCGACCCGCAAGTCGACCTGCGCACCAACCTGGGCACCATCCGCCTCGAGCTCTACCCGGCGAAGGCGCCGAAGACGGTGGAGAACTTCCTGCAATATGTGCGCGAGGGCCAGTACAACGGCACCGTGTTCCATCGCGTCATCGACGGCTTCATGATCCAGGGCGGCGGCTTCGACGGCAAATTCAGCCAGAAGAAGACGCGCGCGCCGATCGCGAACGAAGCCCAGGCCGGCATCAAGGGTGGCCTGAAGAACGAACTCGGCACCATCGCGATGGCGCGCACCGCCGATCCCAGCTCGGCCACCGCGCAATTCTTCATCAACGTCGGCGACAACAGCTTCCTCAACTGGGGCGATCCGCGCAGCGACGGCAACGGCTACGCCGTGTTCGGAAAGGTGGTGTCCGGGCTCGACGTGATGAACCAGATCGCCAAGCTGCCCACCGGGTCCGGCGGCCCGTTCCCGCGCGACGTGCCGAAGACCCCGGTGATCATCGAGTCGGTGACGGTGGTCGGCGCGAAGTAAGGCTTTTGTTGCGCGCGCTCTTCATCTCGGATCTCCATCTCAGCGAGGAGCGCCCGGGGGCGAACGAGCGCTTCTTCCAGTTCCTCGAAGAGGACGCGGCCGGCGCGCAGGCGCTCTACGTCCTGGGCGATCTGTTCGAGTACTGGATCGGCGACGACGATCTCGAGGCGCCGTTCAACGGCGTCGTCGTGGGCTTCTTCCGCCGCCTGAGCGCGGCCGGCACGCGGCTTTACTTCATGCAGGGCAACCGCGATTTCCTGGTGGGCGAGGCGTTCGCGTCCGCCACCGGCGCGACGCTGCTCGCCGATCCCTCGATCGTCGACGGCACCCTGCTCATGCATGGCGACACGCTTTGCACCGACGATCTCGACTATCAGGCGTGGCGGCGCACCGCGCGCTCGGCCGACTGGCAGCGCGAGTTCCTCGCCAAGCCGGTCGTCCTGCGCCGTGAAACGGTCCAGGGCCTGCGCGAGAAGAGCAAGGCGGTGATCCAGGCCAAGACCGCCGAAATCATGGATGTGAACGATGCGGCCGTCGCGGCGGCCTTCCGGCACCACGGCGTCACGCGGCTGGTGCATGGCCACACGCACCGGCCGGGTGTGCATCGCATCATGGTCGATGGCCGGCGCTGCGAACGCTGGGTGCTGCCCGACTGGTACGGCCGCGGCGGCTACCTCGAGATCGCCGACGGCAAGCCGCGCCTCGTGCGCTGGTAGTAATTCCTTTAGCTACCTGGGTACGCCGGTTGCTGCCGGCTAGCGAACCGAGAGGACGCCCATGCCCAAGACCCGCAGCCGACCGCCAAACGCCATCGACCTCCTGAAAGAGGATCACGAGAAGGTAAAAAAGGCGTTCAAGCAGTTCGAGAAGCTCGACCGGTCGGACACCGAAGCGTGCCGCGAACTCGTGGAAGCCGTCTGCGCCGACCTGCGCGTGCACACCACCGTGGAGGAGGAAATCTTCTATCCCGCGGTGCGCGACGCCATCGAGGACGAGGACATCATGAACGAGGCCGCGGTCGAGCACGAGACGGCGAAGATGCTGATCGAGCAGCTCGAGAACATGGACCCGGACGACCCGAACTATTTCGCCACCTTCACGGTGCTCGGCGAGTACGTCATGCACCACGTCAAGGAAGAGGAAGGCGAGATGTTCCCGCAAGCGAGGAAGGCGAAGCAGCTCGACCTCGAGGCGCTCGGCGAGCGGATGAAGACGCGCAAGGAAACGCTCAGCGCCGAGACTGCACAGGCCTGAATCTATGCGGGCGCGGTGATGCGCTCGTCGCTCAAGGGCAGGATCAGCGTGAACGTGCTGCCCTTGCCCGGCTCGCTCGCCAGCTGAAGCTCGCCGCCGAGGAGCCGCGTCAGCTCCCGGCTGATGGACAGGCCCAGGCCAGTGCCGCCGTACTGGCGGCTGGTGGTGCCGTCGGCCTGCTGGAAAGCCTCGAAGATGAGCTGCTGCTTGTCCGGCGCAATGCCGATCCCGGTATCGATGACCGCAAAGGCGACCGAGCGCGGCCCGTAGGCCGCGATGCGCAGGCGCACGGCGCCCTGCTTGGTGAACTTGAAGGCATTGGCGAGCAGGTTCTTCAGCACCTGCTTCAGCCGCGTCGCATCGGTGCGAATGGTGGGCGGCAGCCCCGGCGCGAGATCGATCGAGAACTCGAGGCCCTTTTCCTGCGCCAGCTGCCGGAAGGTGCGCTCGAGATCCGCGCGCAGATCGTCAAAGCGCGCGGGCGCGATGTGCAGCGCGGTGACGGCGCCCGACTCGATCTTCGCCAGGTCCAGCAGGTCGTTGATCAGGCTCAATAGATCGGTGCCCGATTCGTAGATCGTCTGGGCGAAGCGCACCTGCTTCGGGTCGAGATTGCCGCCCATGTTGTCGGCGAGCAGCCGCGCGAGGATCAGCAGGCTGTTGAGCGGCGTGCGCAGCTCGTGCGACATGTTGGCGAGGAACTGCGACTTCGACTCGCTCGCCCGCTCGGCCTTCTCCTTCGCGCGCACCAGCTCGGCCTCGACGCGCTTGCGCTCGTTGAGATCGCGCGTCACCTTGGAGAAGCCGAGCAGCCTGCCGCCGTCGTCGCGCACGGCGGTGATCACCACGCTCGCCCAGAAAAACGAGCCGTCCTTGCGCTGGCGCCAGCCCTCCTCCTCGAAGCGGCCATCGCGCTTCGCCACCACCAGCTCCCATTGCGGCTTGCCGCGCTCCACCTCCTCGCGCGGGTAGAAACGCGAGAAATGCTGGCCGATGATCTCGTCGGCGGCATAGCCCTTGATGCGTTGCGCTCCGAGATTCCAGCTCGCCACGCGGCCCTCGGTGTCGAGCATGAAGATGGCGTAATCGACCACGCTCTCCACCATCAGGCGGAAGCGCCGTTCGCTCTCCGCGAGAAGCTTGGTGCGCTCATGCACCCGCGTCTCGAGCTCATCGCGCGCGGCTGCCAGCTGGGCAAGGAGCGCACTGAGCATCAGCCCGGTCACCACCACGGTGCTGACGAACACCAGGAGCAGCAGCAGCGCTTCGTTCTGCGGCAGGCTCGAGAACGGGCCGACATCGACACGCAGCGTGTACCAGAGTGCCATCGCGCAGATCACGGCGCTGGTCGTCGTCACTTCGCGCGCGCCGAAGCGGAACGCGGCCCAGATGACGAATGGCACGATGACGAAGGTGCGGCCGAATCCAGCGGTAAAGACCACCTCGCCCGCGGCGATGAGCAGCAGCGCGAAAACCGCCGCTTCGAATATCTTGCGCCGCCGCCAGGTGATGCCCGGCGCGCTCCAGCTCAGCAGGAGCGGTGCGAAGATCAGCATGCCGCAGGCATCACCCTGCCACCAGGTCCACCAGTTCCAGGCGAGATCCGACCGCGGCAGCGGAAAGATGGTCGCGAGCGGCAGCAGCGCGACGCTCGGCGCGATGACCGCACCGGCCGCGGCGATGCCGACGAAGATCAGTACTTCGCGCACTTGAGCGAAGCGCCGCGGCACGCCAAGGGTGCGGCGGATGAGGCTCGCGACGACAAAGGCCTGCAGGCTGCTGCCGGTGGCGATCACGGCCGAGGCAAGCACCGCGCCTTCGACCGTCAGGTTGGCGGCGAAGCTGCCGATCCACACCCCCAGCCACAGCCGGTTGCCCCAGAGGAGCAGCGCCGCCAGCGCGATGCCCGAGGGCGGCCAGATCGCCGTGGCGTAACCCGGCGGGATCGCGACGAGCAGCGAGACCTTGGCCGCGGCGAAGTACACCGCGGCAAGGAGCGCTACCTGGAAGGGCCGCTGCACATACCTGGCTTGCACGGCATTAGCTTAACCCGCGCTCCAGATCGGCTTTTAGATCGGACAGCGCCTCCAGCCCCACGGCGACGCGCACCAGGCCGTCGGTGATGCCGGCCGCGGCGCGCGCCTGCGGCGAAATGCGGCCATGCGTGGTGCTCGCCGGATGGATGATGGTGGTCTTGACGTCGCCTAGATTGGCCGTGATCGACATCAGCCGCGTCGCGTCGATCACGCGCCACGCCGCCGCCTTTGCACCCTGAGGCCCGCCTTTCACCTCGAACGACAGCACGGCACCGCCGCCGCGCTGCTGGCGCTGCGCGAGCGCGTGCTGCGGGTGCGAGGCGAGGCCCGGGTAATGCACCCGGGCTACGGCGCGGTGGCCTTCGAGCCAGGCCGCGAGCTCGAGCGCCGCCGCCGACTGTGCGCGCATGCGCAGCTCCAGGGTCTCCAGCCCCTTCAGCAGCACCCAGGCGTTGAAAGGTGAGAGCGCAGGCCCTGCCGTGCGCAGGAACGCGGTCATCGGCTCGCCGACCAGCGACTTCGAGCCCGCTATGGCGCCGCCGAGCACGCGACCCTGGCCGTCCAGATACTTCGTCGCCGAGTGAATCACGATGTCGGCGCCGAGTTGCAGCGGGCGCTGCAGGATCGGCGTGCAGAAGACGTTATCGACCGCGAGCAGCGCGCCGGCCTTCTTCGCGACGGCGGCGAGCGCCGGGATGTCCGAGACTTCGGTGAGCGGATTCGACGGCGTTTCCAGAAAGAACAGCCTGGTCGCCGGCCGCACGGCGCGTTGCCATTCCTCCGCGCGCGTCGGCGAGACGTAGGTCGTCTCGATGCCGAAGCGTCCGAGGATGTTGCTGAAGAGCTGGATCGTGGCGCCGAACACGGCGTTGGAGCACACCACGTGGTCGCCGCTCTTCAGATGCACCAGCGCCGTGGCGAGGATCGCCGCCATCCCCGACGCGGTGGCGACGCACGACTCGGCGCCCTCGAGCGCCGCAAGGCGATCCTGGAACATCGCGACCGTGGGGTTGGTGTAGCGCGTGTACACCATGCCCTCTTCGCCGCCGGCGAAGCGCGCCGCGGCCTGCGCCGCGTTGTCGAACACGAAGCTCGAGGTGAGGTAGAGCGCCTCGGAGTGTTCCTGGAACTGGCTGCGCACCTGCCCAGCGCGCACACCCAGGGTCGACAGTGCCAACTCTTTGTCCATAAAAAAACCCGGCCGCCTCATCTTGCTAAAGGGGTACCGGGTTCTCGGCACGCTTTAGCGGTATTTGTTACGCGCCCGCAAGCTGTGGCTCAAATCGGCGCGAAGGGGGCGACTATATCAGGCTGCCAGGTTCAAATCCAGTTGTGCGCTTTCGTCCTCGCCGGAATCGCGCGCCGCGTCGCGCTGCAACTCGATGGCGCGCAGGTAATCGGTGGTGACGTCGCCTGTGACATAGATGCCGTCGAAGCACGAAGTCTCGAAATTGGCGAGCCGCGGGTTGGCGCGGCGCACTGCGTCCTTGAGCTCTTCCAGGTCCTGATAGATGAGCGCATCAGCGCCGATCTCGCGGCCGACTTCCTCTTCGCTGCGGTGCGCCGCGATCAGCTCGGCGCGGGTCGGCATGTCGATGCCGTAGACGTTGGGAAAGCGCACCGGCGGCGCGGCGGAGGCGAAGAACACCTTGCGCGCGCCCGACTCGCGCGCCATCTGCACGATCTCGCGGCTGGTGGTGCCGCGCACGATCGAGTCGTCGACCAGCAGCACGTTCTTGCCGGCGAATTCCATCGCCATGGGATTCAGCTTCTGGCGCACCGAGCGCTTGCGCACCGCCTGGCCGGGCATGATGAAGGTGCGGCCGATGTAGCGGTTCTTGACGAACCCTTCGCGATAGGGAACACCGAGCCCATGCGCCAGCTGCAGCGCCGAGGGGCGGCTCGAATCGGGAATCGGAATCACCACGTCCACGTCCAGATGCTGGTAGTGCCGGCGGATCTTCTGCGCGAGCTTCTCGCCCATGTTGAGGCGTGTCTCGTAGACCGAAGCGCCGTCGATCAGCGAATCGGGCCGCGCGAGGTAGACGTACTCGAAGATGCACGGATTGAGGCTCGGGTGCGCCGCGCACTGCTGGCTGTGAAAGCGGCCGTCCTCGTCGATGAAGATTGCCTCGCCCGGTGCGATGTCGCGCAGCACGCGAAAGCCGAGCGCGTCGATCGCCACGGACTCGGAGGCCACCATGTATTCGGTGCCCGCCTCGGTCTCGTTGTAGCCGATGACGGCCGGCCGGATGCCGTACGGATCGCGGAACGCGAGCACGCCGTAGCCGGCGATCATTGCCACCACGGCATAGGCGCCCTTGAGGCGCCGGTGCACGTTGGCCACGGCGGTGAAGATCGTCTGCGGCTCGAGGTGCAGCTTGACCGAGGCTTTCTCGAGCTCGTGCGCCAACACGTTCACCAGCACTTCGGAATCCGAGCCGGTGTTGATGTGCCGCAGGTCGGTGCGGAACATCTCGTCCTTCAGCTGATCGGAGTTGGTCAGGTTGCCGTTGTGCCCGAGCACGATACCGAAGGGCGAATTGACATAGAACGGCTGCGCTTCGGAGGCCTTGAACGCCGAGCCGGCAGTCGGATAGCGGCAATGCGCGATGCCCATGTTGCCGCCGAGATCGCGCATGTCGCGCGTGCGGAAGACGTCGCGCACCATGCCCGGCGCCTTGTGCATGTGGAACGTGTTGTGCTCGGCCGTGACGATGCCCGCGGCGTCCTGCCCGCGGTGCTGCAACAGCAATAGCCCGTCGTAGAGGAGCTGATTGACGGGGGCTTGCGCGACGATGCCCAGGATCCCGCACATGGGAGAGCTTTTCCCCTGTGGTTAAGGGCTAATTATATTTCAAGCGCTGCGCGAAAGCCGGCGGCAGCCACGGCTTGAGCGCGGTTGCGGCGGCGGCGAGCTGCGCGCCGCTGACGGAGTCCTTCCACGCCGCGCTTCTCGGGAACGACGTGAACCCGGCAACGATCGCCGCGGCGAGCACGATCAGGAGCGCGCGCAACAGACCAAATAGCGCGCCGAGCAGACGGTCGAGGTTGCCGAGGCCGACCGAGCGCACCAGCTTGCCGAGCGCGATGCTGGCGAGCGCCGCCAGCACCAGAGTCACGATGAACACCGCGATGAACGCGATCACCGAGCGCAATTCCGGCCGCGCGATCGATGCCGGCAGCAGCTCGGACACCGGCGCGGCGAACAGGTTTGCCGCGAGGAAGGCGATCACCCAGCCCGCGAGCGACATCATTTCCCGCACCAGGCCGCGCCATACGCCCCAGGCGATCGAGATGATGAGCACCATGGCGACGGCGAGGTCGAGCCAGGTCATTTTGCGCTAATCGCGCCGGGCTTGAGGCCCAGCTCCTTCAGCTTGCCGAGCGCCTGGTCCGCCGCCTCGCGAGTCGCGAACGGTCCGGCACGCACCCGCGTCAGGTTGCCCTGCATAGGCTCGGTGTAATAAGGAAGCTTCGCACCGGCGAGCTTGGCGATCACGCTGTCGGGGCGCGCGAAGGCGCCGACCTGGATCACATACTCGCCGGAGGCCGCGGGCGCAGCCGCCTCGGCTTGCGGCACTGGCTTGGTCGGCGGCGGCTTGGGGGCGAACGGCGTGTCATTCTCGCCCGGGATGCGCACGCTGACCGGTGCGAGCGTGCTCTTCGGCTCGGGATCGAACACCATCGGCAGCACGATCACCGCAAGCAGCACGAGGGCCACCGCACCGACGAGCCTTCTGCGTCCCCTGCGCTTCAGCGTTTCGACGTCTTGTTGTTCTTCAGCCATCCCATCACTTCGCCGACGGTCAGAAAGGAGCCGAACACGACGATCTTATCATTCTCGTTCGCGCGGCCCAGCGCCGCTTCGTACGCGCTGGCCGGCGATGTGAAGCATTCCACTGCTCCGTGCACGTGCTTAGCCAGCTCATCGGCCGTCGCGGCGCGCGGTCCATCGAGCGACGCGAGATGCCAGCGCGTAATGCGCGGCGCGAGCGCGGCGAGCACCGCCGCCACGTCCTTGTCGCGCAGCATGCCGCAGACCGCGATCGTCTCGGGTGCGAAGCCCGAAGCGGCGAGATTGTCGGCGAGCACCTGCGCGGCCTGCGGGTTGTGCGCCACGTCGAGGATCACCTGCGGCCGCCCCGGTAAGACCTGGAACCGCGCGGGCAGGCTCACCTCGGCCAGTCCGCGGCGCACGTCCTGCATGCCGAGCGGCAGCTTGTCGCGCAGGCAATCGAGCGCGCACATCGCCGCTGCCGCGTTGCGCAGCTGTATCGCGCCGCGTAGCGCGGGCTGCGCGAGCCCGCCGCGCTTGCCGGCCGGACCCCAGTACATCCACTGGCCCGGCTGATCCGCATAGCCGAAATCCCGTCCCAGCAGGTAGTGCACACCAGGCGCCTTGAGCATCGATTGCGGCGGCTGCGGCTCGGCGATCACTGCCGGGCGCCCGGCGCGGAAGATGCCGGCCTTCTCGCGGCCGATCGATTCGCGATCCGGCCCGAGGTAATCGACATGATCAATGCCGACGCTCGTCAGCACGGCACAGTCCGCGTCCACCGCATTCACCGCGTCCAGCCGCCCACCCAGGCCAACTTCCAGGATGGCGACCTCGATGCGTTCGCGAGCAAACAGCCACAGGGCGGCGAGCGTCCCGTATTCGAAGTACGTCAGCGCGACGTCGCCGCGCACCGCCTCGACCGCCGCGAACGCTTCGCTAAGGGCGTCGTCGCTTGCCTCGGTGCCAGCTATGTGCACGCGCTCGTTGTAGCGCACGAGGTGCGGCGACGTGTAAAGGCCGGTGCGATAGCCCCCGGCGCGCAGCATGGCTTCGAGGAGCGCGCTGCAAGAGCCTTTGCCATTCGTGCCGCCGACGGTGATGACGGGGCAGGCGAGCTCGATTCTCATGCGTCCGAGCACGGCGGCGACCCGTTCCAGTCCGAGCGCGATGGTCTTCGGGTGCTGGCGCTCGATGAACTCGAGCCATTCGCCGAGCGTTTTCACGCCACGCTTTCCTGGTAGATGCGGCGCACGGTGTCGATGGTGTCGGCGTCCTGCGGGCTTTTGTCGGGCCGGTAACCCTTCAGGCGCGCGAAGCGCAGCGCGAGGCCGCCCGGATATTGCGAGCTTTCCTGCAGGTCGTTGAAGGCGATCTCGACCACCAGCTCGGGCCGCAGGTGGACGGTCCATTCGTCGCGCGCGGTCTCGCGCTTGAGGAATTCCCGCGT